>JAUZEU010000280.1 GCA_030838885.1 Bryobacterales bacterium
CGCCCCCTTCTCCGGCCCACTTCCGCCGCCGGTTTCCCGGTTGCCCAGCTTTTGACTGTGCTTCAGATACTACGAGGCAGTCCGACTACTGATGGAGCGTTGCTCGCCACTTCGCTCTCGCTTATAGATCTGCTTACCCCGGTGCCATCCGGGGACTCCATCAGTTCTCCTGAGGTCACGCATTGTTCTTCCGTACCGTGCCGCCTGCAAGCACCTTGGTGCGGTGGGTGAATGAGAACGCCTTCGCCTCTATACTGCAGGCTCGACCTTGCCCCACCTTTGGCCGACCAGTTCATCTATGGGGTAGCCCCCTCGATTACGGCCCGGTACTTCTCCTCATGCCCTTCAGATTCCACCTCACGGTGGACACCCTGCCGTCCGGAGTACTGCAAATGGTGGCTTCAGGTTCGCCTTGGCTGTTTCCGGCTTTCGCCTTCGTGCCCGTTTAGTCTTGTCCATACCTTCCACTCTCTCCGGCCAGCGACGTATTATCGCCGCTTTTGAATACAGCGCTCCTCATCTGAGCGCTGGAGGGACTTGAACCCTCCCGATCAATGCGCTGCTCAGCGCAAAGTACTGACCCGTTGAGCCGCATCAGAATGCTCTTCAGCGCAATATCGTATTCGTGCATCCCGCAACGTATAAGTGCCGCCGGGCTGGAAAAATCTCAGTGAAAATCGTGGGAGGGCGCCACCGGGGCTACAGATTCGATTCCTGTAATACTTTGCGCCAGTATATGGATTACACCGTCCACGTTCTGCACTTTGCCTTCGATCAACAGATATGGCTCGGATAGTATCGTCATCCGGGACTGCTCGAAGAGTTCCGGCAGGACAACAGCATTGAAGATACCGGTCTCGTCTTCGAGGCTCACGAACACAATGCCCTTTGCGGTGCCGGGACGTTGCCTCACAATCACGGCTCCTGCGACTTTCACCCTTCGCCCGTTGCGCAGCCCTGGCAACTCCGCAGCCCGAGTGACGCCCATCGCGTCCATCTCATCGCGGCGGAAGTACATCGGATGACGTCCAATAGTCAGGCTGGTGCCGTGGTAATCGGCCCCGAGGCGTTCGGCGATACTCATTTGCGCGAGCGGCGCATCCACGACGCTTTCGGGTACGTCGGCCAACAGAGGACCGGCGGGTCGGCCCGCCAGACCAGCCTTCCAGAGCGCATCGCGGCGGTGTGCGGTGCCCAGACTTGCCAGGGCGCCGACTCCCGCCAGCATCTCCAGTTCAGGCTTTCGCAATTCAGGAACACGCCGCGCCAGTTCGTCGACATCTGTGAACGGCTTTGCCGCAGCGACTGCCCTGCCGGCTTCAGCCCTCAAACGGCGCACGTATCGAAGGCCAAGGCGAAGATAATGTTCCGGCCCCTCGACCGTGCAATCCCAATCCGACTGATTCACGTCCACGGGCAGCACGCGCAAACCGTGGCGTTGCGCATCTTTGACGAGAACCGCAGGCGAATAGAAACCCATCGGCTGATTATTCAGAAGTGCGCAGGTAAATGCCGCGAGGTAGTGAACCTTGAACCAGGCACTGGCATACGCCAGTAACGCAAAACTCGCCGCATGCGATTCGGGGAAGCCATAGAGTGCGAAGGAGGTGATCGAGAGGACTATCCGGTCGGCTGTTTCCCCCGTGATGCCGTTTTTCGCCATTCCGGCACGGAGCTTTACCTCGATGTCCCTCATGCGCGCTTCAGAGCGTTTGAAGCCCATGGCGCGGCGCAGATCTTCGGCTTCTCCACCCGAAAAACTTGCGGCTTTCATTGCCATCTTGAGCAGCTGCTCCTGAAACAGCGGCACGCCCAGAGTTCGGGAGAGAATAGACTCCAGCATGGGATGCAGCGCATCGACGGCTTCCCTTCCTGCACGGCGAGCCAGATATGGGTGCACCATCTGGCCTACAATAGGCCCGGGCCGGATCAGGGCAACTTCCACCACCAGATCATAAAAGTTCTCCGGCTTCAATCTGGGAAGCGTCGCCTGTTGTGCTCGGCTCTCCACCTGAAACATGCCGATGGTATCGCCCTTCTGCAAGGTGCTGTAGACGGCCGGATCGTTCGCGGGAAGTTGGCCGAGATCAATTTCTTCGTGCCAGTGATTCCGAACCAGAGTGAGGCAGCCTTCAAGAACCGACATCATGCCAAGACCCAGCAGATCTACCTTGATCAAGCCCAGGTCGGCGCAGTCTTCTTTATCCCACTGCACCACAACGCGACCCGGCATGGACGCGGGTTCCAGCGGAACCACTGAATCGAGCCGACCCTGGCAAATCACCATGCCACCCGAGTGTTGCCCCAGATGCCGGGGCAGGTCCTGCATCGAGGTCACGATATCAATGAAATTTCGGACGTGATAGTTATTGACATCGAGGCCCGCTTCACGGAAGCGCGACTGATCCGCCTCCGGCTCGTTCCAACCCCATCGGGAAGAAAGACTGGACACTTTGTCGAGCGTCGACACATCGAAGCCCAGAACCTTGCCGGCTTCGCGTGCAGCCAGCTTTCCGCGATAGGTGATGACATTCGCCGTCATTGCCGCGCCGTGCTGGCCGTAGCGGTCATAAACGTATTGAATGGCGCGCTCACGCTTCTCGCCGCTGGGCAGATCGATATCGATATCGGGCCACTCACCACGCTCGTCGGAAAGAAAACGTTCGAACAGCAAATCCATTCCCACCGGGTCAACGGCGGTAATACCCAACGCATAACAGACAGCGCTGTTGGCGGCGGACCCACGGCCCTGGCATAGAATCCCCTCGTCACCGCAGAAGCGCACTATATCCCACACGATGAGGAAGTAGCCGCCCAGCCCCAGCTTTTCGATCAGGCGCAGTTCCTTTTCAATCTGCTGTCGGGCTGCCTCGGAATAAGGCTTGTAACGGCGGCGGGCGCCGGCATCCGTCTCCTTCCAGAGAAGCGAATATACGGTCTCGCCCGGGGGCAGAGGGTAATCGGGAAACTGATATCCGAGGTCTTTCAGCGTGAATTGCAGACGCGACGAGATTTCCCTCGTGTTAACGATTGCTTCGGGGACATCCGAAAAAAGCTGCACCATCTGGGCGGGGCTCTTGAGATGGCGTTCGGAATTGAGTGAGAGCAGGCGGCCTGCTTCCGCGAGTGTGGTCTTGTTTTGCAGGCAGGTGAAAACGTCCAGCACGTTGCGTTGCGATTTCGAAGCGTGGCAAACACCGTTGGTCGCCACAAGGGGCAACTGCATTGACCTCGCCAAATCCATCGCAGCCTGATTGCGGACTTCTTCGTCGCGGTTCAGATGCCGCTGCAGTTCGACGTAGACATTGTCACGCCCAAAAATCTCTGTTAGATTTTGTAAAGTTTCCCTGTTCGTAGTGAGTGCAAGAGGTCCCTCGTCACCGCCCGTCAGGCAGAGCAGTCCTTCGGCAAATTCCGTCAGATCGTCTCGTGTTGCGGCCGGTTCCTGCCCGCCTTTTGGATGCTTTGTGCCTGCACGCAATTTCATGCGGGTGACCAGCCGGCAAAGGTTTCGATATCCGGCCTGTGATTTCACCAGAAGCGTGTAGCGGCTCTTGTCGGAAACGGTGATCTCCGTGCCGACATGAGCCTGGATGTTGTTTTTGCCCGCGGACTTGTGAAACCGCGCCGAGCCGTAAACGCCATCGACATCGGTAAGGGCCATCGCACCGTACCCATGAGCCACGCAGATTTCGATGTACTCTTCAGGCGCGCAGGCTCCGCGAAGAAAACTGAACGCCGAGCGGGCGTGCAGTTCGACGTACGGGGAATCCGGCATCACCGCTTGCCGCAAAGCTGATAAGCCGCGCGCCTCCATCCGGGATCAGGGCTCATCGTGAAGCAACCTTGCCGGACACAGACCAGTCCCACGCGGCGCGCGCGATCTTCGCGATCACGCCTTCGCGCACCGCCGCATCGGCCGGGGAATCGGAGACAAAAACGACAACCGCGAGTGTTTCTCCGTTGGGAAGGGTGACCAGGCCCACATCATTGGTTGCTGCAGTGGTGCCGTTGACAGTGTTGGATGTCCCTGTCTTATGGGCCACCAGAGTTCCCGCCGGAAGCATGCCCAGGATTCGGTTGAGCCCGGTCTCCGTCTGCGTCATGCAGTCCAGCAGGTATTGACGGCTGGAGGGGGAAAGGCCGCGTCCGGTCTGAAGGGCGCGCAGCAGCAACATCATTCCGCGAGGCGTGGCCCAGTTGCGGTATTGCGCCTTGTCATCCCGCGCCATCTCCATCTCTGTCGTGGCAACCCTTACTTCGCTGATGCCAATCGTATCCAGATAAGTCTGAACCTTTGCCGCGCCCCCCACCACGCGCAGCAGGACATCCGAAGCGGTTCCATCACTCTCCGAAACCATGTAGCGCAGGAGTTCCCGAACGGTGATCTCACACTCCTCCGCCGGATATTTGTCCCGCAGTGGGCTGCGCAGTGCGGCAGGCACGAGTTCGGACTTCCGAACCGTCACGGACTGATCCAGTTTCAGAGTCCCCTCATCCACAGCATGCAGCACCGCCATTCCAATGGGAAATTTGTACACACTTTGCATGGGGAAGTGCTCGGCGGAGCGCAGTTCCAGGGAGGCTCCATACCCGCCCAACATCAAAGCCATTGCGCCTGCGTGCCCGTGTGCCTCACGGGCAATCTGTTCAAGATCCGGATTCAAGGCAGCAAATAAGAGAAATACAGGAAGCATATGTTTGGATCTACAGGGTCGGGATCGTCTTTTGCCGAATTTTGCTGACCTGTGCGGTCTGGCCTGCCTCCACAGTGACGGAAACCGGCGCGGAGTTCCGCTGCATCCAGTCGGAGTTCGCATACTCCACCTGCTGCGGGTCATCCCATGCGAATACCTGATACTTACCAGGTGCCAGATTGGGCACCGTGAAATGTCCATCGGCGCCGCTGATGATGTTTCGGGGTTGCCGGACGGCCTGGTCGCTGGCGGGCAACACCATTACCCACGATGCAATCGGCTTGCCCTCGGAATCCTCCACCTGGCCCTCCAAAGCTCCGGTCTCATCGCTCAGAACCACCTCAACGGAGCCGGCAGCCTGCGTGATCGGGATTTCTTCCTTCGAGATATCGCGGCCGCCCAGAGTCGCGCTCTTCAAATAAAACGGTCCGTTCGGCAGGCATTCCAGACGGTAATTACCCGGCGTCAGTTCGTTGATCGTGAACGAATCGCGGCCCTTGCCCCACGTCATTTGCCCGCCACCCGCCATCTGGTCAGACGATTTCAGAATCAGATTGATTTGGCGCGGGTCAGCCGCCGTCGCCTTCTTCGATTCAATCCGGACTGTACCGGTGAGAGAGAAGCCGGGCTCCAGACTCACATTCACTCCGTCCAGATCCGCGCCGCCAACTTCCACAGGAACACGGGCTACCAGGCGCTTGCCGGAATCCCAGTAATCGGCGGAAAGCACGTACTGGCCGGGGGTAACGCCGCGGATTTCAAACCTGCCGTCGGCAGCCATGGTCGCAGGCATGCCTATGCGGCCGGCCATGTTCGGGAGTCGTTTGTAAAGCGAGACGGCAACACCGTGTCCGGAACTGCCGGACAGGGTCCCGCGAATCTTCACGGCAGGCACTCGCGCCAGCGTGAAATCCACACGTGCCGTGTTGCCTGCGATTTCCATGGCACTTGCGGCTCCAGCTTCGACCGGACCCGGATAACAGTGCTCCTGCACTCTCGAGTCGCCCGCCGCATCCACAACATTCATATTGAAGCCGGCCGATTGGGCACATACGATATATTTGCCGGCAGGCAGACCTGCGATGCGATACTCGCCAAGATCATTCGTATTGGCAGAGCCCTGGCCCTGAAACGTCCGGCGCCCATCGGTCACTCTGGCCGCCATCGTGGTGATGGTGACATTCATCATCGGGTCGCCCTCATCATCGATCACTTTGCCCGTAACCACTGCCTGAGGCGAAAGCGAGATCTTCGCGTCGTGCAAAGGCGAGTCCCTGGAAAGAATGACGGGGCGGAAAACTGCCCCCACCCGAGGCTGGCCTAAGCTTCCCTGGATAAAGCCGGGCCGTGTGGCTATCACCTGCGTTTGGCCGCAGGCGAGGCCGCTAAAAATCCACCTTCCCTGGTTATCGGTGGAAGTGCCGGATTGCACGTTCATGCCCATCACGGTGACGTGGGCCCGCGGGATCGCCTCACCAGTAGTGGCATTCACCACCACGCCGTCAATCGCGCAGTTGGAGGCAGGTTCGCCCATGCAAGGTCCGCATAAAGTCACAAGGCAGGCCAGCAGAGTGAGGGCGGGGCTTGTCATACACAAAGATTATGACGCGCCTTTAACCCGCGGCGTACTGCTTCGGAATCAGAAGCGTGAGGGCATCCGGCACGGTCAGAATAGTGGCGGGGATACCGCCCACTGCTTCCCCGTCGGTCTGCACATAGATGCGAGTGTCCTCCGGGCATATAACCATGGCTTCGGTGGCACGGTAGATAGCGACGCCGGGTGTTGAGTACAACCGATTCGTGACTACCGCGCCTACAAACCTCAGATAGTCCCGCCACTCGCGATTCTGAAAGACCACGATCTCGAAGTCACTGTCAGTCAGCCGAATGCGCCGGGCGATCTGGAAGTCCCCGCCGTAATTGCGAACTCTGGTTATCAGGGCAAAGCTGGCGGAATGAGATTCACCGTTCACACGAATGGTGAACTGCGGAATCGGGCGACCCAATTGTTTAAAGCCCCCGTGCCAGTAAGCCAGTTTGCCCAGGCGCGCTTTCAGATTGAGATCCAGTTCGTACACAATGCGCGCATCCAGCCCAATGCCTGCCATCAGAGCGAAATGGCGGCGCGCGTGCCCGGGTCTGTCATAAGCACCCAGCGAAATTCTGGTGGGGACAGCATACAGTAGCTGAGATGCGGCGCGATCCGGCCTGTTACTCAGGCCGAGTTCGTTTGCCAGGACATTGGCCGTCCCTGCCGGTAAAGCGCCAAAAATGACTTTGGAACCGACCAGGCCATTGATCGCCTCATTAATAGTGCCGTCACCACCCGCCGCCAGCACCAGATCACAGCCGGCATGAGCGGCTTTACGGGCCAGTTCCCCTGCCTTGTTCGGGCCAGGAGTGGCGAAGAGTTCCACCTGGCGTCCGGCCTTCTCAAATACCTCGATTGCGGCGTCCAGACGCGCACGTTTGGACCCCTTCAGGCCGCCTGCGAAAGGATTGTAGATGATGCCTATGCGATGGAGTGGGTGAGAGATAATTTGAAAGCCAGTCGGAGTTTCCAATTATATCGAAGCGCAAGGGCGGCAGGCCTGAGGTGCGCAAATTACAACCATGCCCGTTAAGACCCCAGATGCCGTCGCAAAGCGTGCTCAGGCCCGCGCCCAGGCTGAAGCTCTGCGTGAGAGCATTCGCCACCATGAACGCCAGTATTATGTTCTCGATCAGCCGGAGATAACGGACGCCGAATACGACGCTCTGGTGAGACAACTCCAGACGGTGGAAACCGAGCACCCCGATCTGATCACGCCCGATTCGCCCACCCAGCGGGTCGGCGGCCAGCCCCGCGAGGGGATCCAAAAGCTGCCGCACAGTTCACCCATGCTGAGCCTGGACAATGCCCTGCATGAAGGCGAATTACGCGCCTTCGACAATCGCGTTCGCGAATTGCTGGGGGGCACGCCCTTTCGTTACGTGGCGGAACTGAAGATGGACGGTCTCTCCATGGCCACTCGCTACAGCGGCGGGCTTCTTCAAAAAGCCATAACCCGCGGTAATGGCAGCATCGGTGAGGACGTAACGGAGAATGCCCGGACTATTCGTTCCCTGCCCTTGCGCACGGGACGCGTGGAGCCTTTCGAGGTACGCGGAGAAGTAGTGATGAACAGGCAGTCTTTCGAGCGCCTGAACCTGGAGCGGGAAGAGCGGGAACTGAGCCGTTTTGCGAACCCGCGCAATGCTGCGGCCGGATCCCTGCGATTACTGGAACCAAGTGTCACGGCATCGCGGCGGCTTGATTACTACGCCTACTTCCTGCTGGACGAAGCCGGGCGGCCAATATTCGAAAGCCATTGGGAGTCGCTCGAGTGGCTGTCTGGCCATGGCTTTAAGGTCAATCCCAAGCGGAAATTGTGTGCCGATATTGAGGAGGCACTTGCGTTCTGCCGCGAATGGGAAGGGGAACGCGAGGGTCTGCCTTACGAAATCGACGGCGTGGTGATCAAGGTGGACAGCGTGCCGCAACAGGTGCAGTTGGGCTTTACAGCAAAAGCACCGCGCTGGGCCATCGCGTTCAAGTACGCAGCGCGGCAGGTGGAAACGGAAGTCACCGGCATTCTGGTGCAGGTGGGTCGAACGGGCGCGCTTACCCCGGTGGCAGTTCTGGCGCCCAGGGTGGTGAGCGGCGTCACCGTTTCCCGCGCCACGCTGCACAATGAAGACGAGATCGCGCGCCTTGGCCTGCAGATAGGTGACACGGTCATCGTGGAACGAAGCGGCGATGTGATCCCCAGGGTGGTTCGGGTCAAGATGCAGGGTACCTATCGCGTGCCCTTCCAAATGCCCACGGAGTGCCCGGTTTGCGGAGGCCGCGTGGTTCGTGAAGAAGGCGAATCGGCCAGCCGATGTATCAATGTCAACTGCCCGGCACGTCTGAAGGAGTCGATCCGACACTATGCTTCGCGAGGCGTAATGAGTATCGACGGGCTGGGGGATTCCATTATCGACCAGCTGGTGGACTCCGGGCTGGTTTCCAGCGTGGCGGATCTGTACGCTCTGAAGGCCGACCAGATCGCGAATCTGGAACGGATGGGTCCAAAGTCGGCTGCGAACATCATTCAGAACATCGATCGCTCGCGCTTTATGCCGCTGCCTCGCGTGATCAGCGCGCTGGGAATCCGCTTCGTCGGGCAACGCACCGCTGAGTTGCTGGCGGACCACTTTGGTTCAATGGACGCGGTATCGGGTGCAACCGTGGACCAGTTGATGGAGGTGCAGGAAGTGGGCCCCAAGGTCGCCGTCAGCGTAAACGCCTTTTTCCGGGAACCGCAAAATTGCGAATTGGTGGAACGCCTGAAGAAGGCGGGCCTGATGTTCGATCACCTTGTGCGACGGCGTGCCGGTGGACCGCTGACGGGCATTACGTTCGTGCTGACGGGAACCATGCCCACTCTCAAACGTGAGGAAGCCAAGTTCCGGATCGAGGCGGCGGGGGGCAAGGTGGCTGCAGCCGTGAGTAAGAAGACCAACTTCGTTGTAGCGGGCGAGGATGCCGGCAGCAAGCTGGATAAAGCTCGGGCGCTTGACATTCCCGTGATCGGCGAAGCGGAACTGATCGCGATGTTACCTGAGATTTCATGAAGCCGGTCCTGTTGTTATTCATGCTGGCTTATATGGCTGGAGCACAGACCTGGGACAAACTGGTGGATCGCTACTTCGACGAAGCAGTTTTCCCGTATAACCCCAGCGCCGCAACTCAGGCAGGTTTTCACAATTGGGACGATCGGCTGGAGAATCTTTCCGCCGAGGCCGTACACAGGCAAACCGGCATCCTGCGCCAGTTCGAAAAAGAGGTGACCGCGTTCCCGGGCCAGCCGGCAGATCGCGACCTGGTGCTTTCCAATATCCGGTCGACGCTGCTTTCGCTGGAAACCGTGCGCATGTGGGAGAAGAATCCGGACCTGTATTCCAGTACGGCGAGCAATGCGGCATTCGTGATCATGAGCCGCTCTTTCGCGCCACCCGCCGTCCGCCTGCGTTCGCTGATTGCGCGGGAGAAGCAAGTGCCGAAGTTGCTGTTGGACGCGCGCATAAATCTCAAAAATTCGCCGAAAATCTACACAGAAGTGGCATTGGATCAGTTACCCGGTATCATCGGCTTTTTCCAAAAAGACGTTCCGCTGGCGTTCAAAGATGTGAAAGATGCCGCGCTCCTAAAGGATTTTGCCGCTTCAAACGGGGCAGTAATTCAGGAGCTGGAATCCTACCGAAACTGGCTCAGGGCCGATCTGCTGCCCCACTCGAACGGTGATTTTCGGCTGGGCGCGGAGAATTACCGAAAGAAGCTTTTATACGACGAGATGGTGGATCTGCCACTCGACCGGCTGCTCGAAATCGGCATGCAGGACCTGCGAAAGAACCAGCAACTGTTCCGCGATACGGCGAGGAAAATCGATGCATTGAAGACGCCGCAACAGATTCTGGACGCCGCTGCTAAGAACCATCCGGCGCCGGATAAGCTTCTGCAGGCTTTCACAGACACGCTTGGCGGCCTGCGGGCTTACATCACCAGCCATCATCTGGCGACGATTCCCTCCCCCGTGATGCCCATCGTGGAAGAAACGCCTCCGTTTATGCGCGCGCTGACGTTCGCGTCCATGGATATGCCAGGCCCGTATGAGAAGGTCGCGAAAGAGGCATTCTTCAATGTCACCCTGCCTGAAAAGACCTGGAAGCCGCGTGAAGCAGAGGAACACATGGCGGCGTTCAACCAGGGCGTGATTATCAGTACGGCCATCCACGAGGCCTTTCCCGGGCATTATCTGCAGGGGCTCTGGCTGAACAGCACGCCGGCGTCGAAGGCTCGTAAGCTGATCGGCGCGAATACCTTTATCGAAGGCTGGGCGCATTATTGTGAGCAGATGATGCTGGATGAAGGCTATGGAAACGGAGATCTGAACCTGCGCCTGGGGCAGTTGCAGGATGCGCTGCTGCGCAATGCGCGGTACATTGTCGGAATTCGGATGCACACGGGGAAAATGACCTACGAGCAGGGCGTGGATTTCTTCGTGAACGAGGGTTTTCAGACCCGGACGAACGGGGAGCGGGAGACAAAACGCGGCACGTCTGACCCTACCTACCTTTACTACACCCTTGGAAAGTTGCAGATCCTGAAGCTACGCGAAGATTACAGAAAGGCGCGAGGCCCTCAGTTCACGTTGGAGGAGTTTCACAACAAGCTGCTCAGTCAGGGTATGACGCCCATCCGGCTGCTGCGGCGCGCCCTGCTGGGCAATGATTCGCCAGTGCTTTGAAGCGTTATAGTAGCTTCTATGGCAAGCGCATCTTTCCCTCGGCCTGTATGCTGGACAAATGAAAATCTGCAGCCCCTTCGGAGCGTGGGCGATCCTCTGGCCGATGCGGTAATTGAAGAATTGTTCGCCGATGGCGGCGTTGCGTCAATGAATGCGCTAATGCGCGATTTCGTGGCCAACGAGCACCCGGTGCCGGCGAGTGCGCCCGCACCGGTTCGCAATTATCTGGAGCAATCGAGCGTACTGCCTTCCTGGGCGGACCCTGCCATGATCAAGGCTGGCGAAGAGGTTTTCTGGCGCTTCGGCCCGCGGATCATTCTGATCCTGACCTGCTATGCGCTCCCGTTCTGTTACCTCGGCCGGAATGGCGTGCCCGTGCTGGCGCTTACTAACCGGCTATCGAGTAACCCGAAACGCCGGATCATTGAAACGGCGCAGTTAGTGGTGGATTGCCTGCAAGCCGGTGGGCTGACGACGGCGGGAGGGCGCGGGCGCCTTTCGATTCAAAAGGTCCGGTTAATGCACGCCGCGATTCGGCGACTGGCGCCGATCGCACCCACGTACAAGCCGGAGTACGGGCTTCCTGTGAACCAGGAAGATCTCGCCGGCACCCTGATGTCTTTTTCGTGGATCACTCTGGACGGACTCGCCAAACTTGATGTGCCCCTGTCGGATAATGACCAGCGGGCCTACGTGCATTGCTGGAATATCGTAGGCCACTTGTTGGGCGTACACGACGATCTGCTGCCCGGCAACCAGACCGAGGCGAAGGCACTGTCCAACGCAATCGCGACGCATCAGTTCGGCCCGACACAGGAAGGGAAGGATCTGGAGTCGGCACTCATTGACATGATGGGGCACGTGCTGCCCGGCAATGTTTTCGACCGCGTGCCCGCCCTGATGACGCGATATTTTCTCGGGAAGGAGTGGGCAGAGTGGCTCGGTGTGCAGGAGGGTTTTCTCGCCGAACTGGCCGCCGCTCCTCTTCGTATTTTCGGGTTGGAATTCGGCGGGCTAATCGAGAATTCGAGCCATGTGGCTGCGCTGGCCCAACGCGTTGGAGAGTTGTTGATCAATTCGCTGGTGTATGTGGAGCGCGGCGGGAATCGGCCGAGCTTTGCAATTCCCACGGATCTGAAGCAGCAATGGGGCGTGAACTGGACCGCGTGAGAGACCAGTAAAAACGGGCTCTGCGCTTATTGCCCAGCGAGGCTCAATGAGCGCCGACAGCGTCATGGCGTAACCTGTCTATTGGCCATGAAGCTGAACGAACTTGCTGCCGCCCTCGGCTGCCGACTGGAGGGTGACGGTTCCATTGAGATCTCCGGCGTCAGGGGTATGGAGCAGGCGGGCGAGGGCCATCTTACGTTTCTCGCGAATCCGAAATACGCTCCAAAACTGAAAACGACGCGGGCTGGCGCCGTGCTTGCGGCCAACCCGGTGTCTGGACTTGCAACGCTGATTTCGTCCAATCCTTACCACGATTTTGCCCGCGCACTAGAGTTCTTTTACCAGCCTCCCCGGCCTGCAGCGGGGGTTCATCCATCCGCCGCAATTGCGCAAACGGCTTCCATCGGTGAGAACACCTCCATTGGTGCCTTTGTTGCAATTGGAGAGAACGTCACCATCGGCGACAATGCGGTACTGCATCCCCATGTAGTGGTGTATGAGGGCGCACGAATCGGGAACGGCGTGGTGCTGCACTCCCATTCGGTGGTGCGGGAGTTTTGCGAGCTGGGCAATCGGGTGATCCTGCAGAACGGCGTGGTTATCGGAGGAGATGGGTTCGGATTTGCGAAACGATCGGACGGCTCGCACCACAAGATCGTGCAATCGGGCAGAACCGTAATCGAAGACGATGTGGAAATCCAGAGCCTCACGTCAGTGGACCGTGGATCGCTCAGTGACACCCGGGTGAAACGCGGAGCCAAAATTGACAGCCTTGTGCAGATAGGCCACGCCTGCGTGGTGGGTGAGGACAACATTATCTGCGCGCAGACCGGCTTGGCAGGAAGTTCCATCCTGGAGAAGAATGTTCTGCTGGCCGGGCAGGTAGGCATCTCCGGGCACCTTACTATTCACGAGGGCGCCACAGTTTACGCGCAGAGCGGAATTGGCGGCGATGTTGCCCCGAAGGCCCGCGTTTCCGGATCGCCTGCGTTCGATGCAGGAGAGTGGCTTCGCGCGATTACAGCCTTCCAAAAGCTGCCGGAAATTCTGCGCACCGTGCGCGAACTAAAGAAGAAGATCGAACATCTCACGTCATGATGAACGAAACCACGGAACAACCATCCCGCCCCGCGCTCGCTTACGAAAACCAGGAATTTCTGAAGGGACCGGACGCCCGCGCACTTCGCATCCTTTCCGAGTACCTGGAACCACTTTCTCACTTCCGGCACCAGCGGATCCGGGACACAGTGGTGTTCTTTGGTTCCGCCCGCATTCAGGAAGACGGTCCGCTGGGCCAGTACTACAAAGACGCACGCAGGCTGGCTGCAATGGTGACCGCCTGGGCCTCCACGTTCCATGAGCGGACATACCGGTTTGTGGTCTGTTCCGGCGGCGGCCCCGGTATTATGGAAGCGGCCAATCGCGGCGCCATGGACGTGAAGGGCAAGACGATCGGACTGAACATCGGGTTGCCGTTCGAGCAGTTTCCGAACCCCTACATCACTCATTCGCTCAGCTTCGAATTTCACTACTTCTTTATGCGGAAGTTCTGGTTCGCTTATCTGGCAAAAGCCCTGGTGGTTTTCCCCGGCGGGTTCGGCACCATGGATGAACTCTTTGAAGTTCTCACGCTGGTGCAAACGAGAAAGCTGGCGAAGAATATCACGATCGTTCTCTACGGCTCATCGTACTGGAAAGAAATCGTCAACTTCGATGCGCTGGTCAAATACGGGACGGTCTCGGCGGCAGATCTGGAGCTATTCCACTTTGCCGATACGCCGGAGGATGCAATGCAGATTCTACAGGAATCGCTGACGCGGCACGCCGAAATACCCGAAGCGGAAGTGCCGGCCATCGCCTCCAGCACGAAACCCTGACTATCCTAGTAAACAGATCCTTGTGAAGATTCCTGGCCTCAACAAGCGCGCGCCGCTTTACATTGCTGTTGCGCTGGTTGTGCTCGACGTTTTGCTTATATTGACGGGCAAGGCTTCGGTCCTCGCCATCCTGCTTTCATTGGGCTTGATCGGGTATGGCCTCGTGCGGCTTTTGAAGATGGCGCTGCGGCGTTCCCATCTGATCTGGCGCCTGCGCAACCGCCTGATGGTCACCTATGTATTTATCGGCGCAGTGCCTATTGTTCTGGTTCTTGCTCTGTCTTTTTTTGGAGCGTGGATTGTAGTGGGACAGGTAGCAACTTATCTTGTGCGGTCGGAACTCGACCGGCGTACCACGGCGCTCGAGGAGCCCGCACGAGTATTGAGCCGTGCCCGGACTCAGGAGCGTGTGGCCATGCTGCACCAAATGGCGCCGTTATTTCGTGATCGCGCTCCGGGCGCTGAAATCCTGGTCACCAGCGACGACGGAGAGCCACCGCTTCGCTATCCCTCCGACAGCAGGCTGGAGCCTTTGCCCCATGACTGGAAAGACTACAAGGGACTGGTTTTCAAGGACGGCCATTATTATGCCATTTCGGTCGCACATCATGCCGGCACACAGGCGTTGATATGTGTGCCGTTACGGGCAAAAGTTCTGGAAAGCCTGGTGCCTGGCATCGGCTCGCTCGCTCTTACAAGTCTCAAGCTGAACCGGGCTCCCAGAGGGAAGACTGTAAAGATCAGCCCGGACGAGGATATCGATTTTTCCTCAGGCCTGGCGGGTACCGTACCACCCGCTTACACCTGGCTTGACACGGAGTTCCCCAGGGCCAATTTCCTGGAAGTTTATCTCTGGGACGAGCCGGGCAAGGCGGAGCAGAGTCTGCTGAATATCAACACAAGAACGTCCGCGGTGCTCTCGGTTGTATTTGCCAATCAGGGCGACATGTCACAGAATTCCGCGTCACAGCTCAGCCTGATTGGCTTCATGACTATTGCCATTCTGCTGGCGATTGTGGAGCTGATTTCCGCCGCAATTGGCGTATCCATGACGGGGACCATCACTGGCGCGGTACATAACCTTTATGAAGGCACGCTGAAAATCGGGCGCGGTGACTTCTCGCATCGCATCCCGGTAAAAGGGTCCGATCAACTTGCCGATCTGGGCCATTCGTTCAACCAGATGACCGAACAACTGGAAAACCTGGTCATCGTTGCGAAGGAAAAGGAACGCCTCCAATCCGAACTGGCCATCGCGAGCGAAGTGCAGAAACAGCTGTTTCCGCGTTCTGCGCCGACCTGCCACACGATTGAACTGATCGGGGCGTGCGAACCCGCGCGCTCGGCTTCCGGCGACTATTACGATTACCTGCTGCTGCCCAACGGGAACCTTGCAGTCGCTATTGGCGACGTCGCCGGCAAAGGTATTTCCGCCGCGCTCTTGATGGCGTCTATCCAGTCCATCATGCGGACGCAGTTGCTGGCGGGGCAGGCGGGGCGCCTTTCCACGGCCAGCATCGTGGCGCAACTGAACCGGCAGCTTTACGCGAATACATCGCCGGAGAAATATGCGACGTTCTTCTTCGGTGTTTACGAAGAAGCCACGCGCGAACTGATTTATACCAATGCCGGCCACCTGTCGCCACTGATTCTGCGCGACGGGCGGTCTACGGAACTGGAGGTAACGGGCACGGTGGTGGGACTGTTTCCTGCCTCTCAGTATGAGGAGCAGCGGGTCACCCTCGCGTCCGGGGATCTCCTTGTAGCGTTCACAGACGGTATCACGGAGCCTGAAAATGCGTACGGGGAAGAGTTCGGTTCTGGCCGTTTGTCAGATACCGTTCTGCGTCATCAGAAGTGCGAGACGGTGGAAATCGTGGCTAAGGTGATGGAAGCGGTGAAACACTGGAGCAACGCGCCGGAACTGCCCGACGACATGACGGTACTGATTGCCAGAGGTCTGTATTGCTGAATCTGCCCCGCAAGGTCCTCACACCCGCACAAATGAATGCGGTGGACCGCGCCACGATTGACGCGGGGATTCCTGGCATTATTCTGATGGAAACTGCCGCCGCGCAATGCGTGCAGTATTTGGCGCAACACTTCGTGCCTCTGAACGCCCAGCGCATCGTGATCGTCTGCGGCAAGGGCAACAACGGCGGGGATGGGCTCGCGATCGCCAGGCACCTGCATGTTCGTTTCCGGCCACAGGAGTTGCGGGTCGTACTGCTTTGTGATCCAGGGGATCTCAAAGGCGACGCCGCGGTGAACCTCACGATGATGCGCGCAAGCGGGCTGCAGGAGTTTCGGGACTTTGGCCCTGAAATGCGGACTGCCACGCTGGTAATCGACGCCATCCTTGGCACCGGGCTGAACGGCCCGGCCACGGGGGATGCCGCCATCGGGATTCGTGAGATCAACAGTGCCTTTCCCTTCGCGAAGGTTTTTTCGGTGGATCTGCCCTCCGGGCTGTCGGGATGGAGCGGCACTCCTCCCGGCGATTATGTGCGTGCCGATGCCACCGTGACTTTCACGGCGCCCAAGATCTGCCATGCCCTGCCACCAGCATCGAATCTGATGGGGGATCTGCGGATCGCACCGATCGGATCGCCGCCAACTCTTTATGAGGAAGATCCCGCGATTCAACTCTCGCTGATTACGCCGAAGAGCATCCGCGGAATCTTCGCTCCTCGCGTCCGCGACGGGAACAAGGGAAACTACGGGCATGTTCTGGTGGTGGCCGGATCGCGCGGGAAGAGTGGAGCCGCAGCCATGGCCGGGCTGGCAGCACTGCGCGCAGGCGCGGGGCTGGTAACCGTGGCATGCCCGGAATCCGCGCTTGCGGGAGTAGCCTCGCACTCCCCGGAACTGATGACAGAGCCGTTGGCGGAAACGGCTTCCGGGGTGATCGCGGAGGCAGCGCTGGAGCGGATTCAGGCGCTGGCGGAGAAACGCTCCGTGGTGGCGATCGGGCCGGGTATCGGGACGGAAGCGGAAACGTGCCATGTGGTACGCGCGCTGTTCGAAGGTCTGAACAAGCCGATGGTGGTGGACGCCGACGCGCTGAACTGTCTTGCCGGAACGGATTGGCGTGCGGGCTCCGCACTCAGGGTGCTGACACCTCACCCCGGAGAAATGAGCCGCCTCATGGGCAGAAGCGTTTCGGACATACAGGGGGATCGTATCGGCACCGCACAGGAGTTTGCACAGAGGCGGAACTGCACTGTGGTCCTGAAAGGCGAAGGAACACTGCTCGGTTTTCCCGACGGTCGGATCTGGCTCAATCCAACCGGATCGCCCGCCATGGCTACCGGGGGGACGGGCGACATCCTGACAGGGATGATCAGCGGCTTGCTGGGCCAGTTTCCGAACGACCCGGACCGGGCAATTGCCGCAGCCGTTTGGCTCCACGGACGTGCCGGCGAGCTTGCCGCGCGCGACCTGACCGAGCAGGGCGTCATCGCGACCGATCTGCTCCGGTATCTGGCCGGGGGGATTCGTGGAATCACGAACCTTTCAGACACAGACTGAGGACGACACCATTGCGCTGGGGCGGCAACTCGGGCCGGAACTCACCGGAGTGGTGCTTCTGATCGGTAACCTGGGCGCCGGAAAGACCACCATCACTAAAGGAATCGTGGAAGGGCGCGGGGTGACGTCCGCTGAAGAGGTTTCCAGCCCCACATTCACTCTGATTCACCAGTACGGCGACGCCGACCCCGTTTATCACATCGACCTGTACCGGCTGGACGAGGTACGGGAGGTGGAAACGCTGGGTCTCGACGAGCTTTTCTCCAGTGGTTTTCTCGTCCTGCTGGAATGGGCCGAGCGGTTCCCTGCCCTTCTGCCCCAGCAACGGACCGAGATCCGGATCGACTCCCGACCAGACGACTCGCGGCAGATTACAGTCGCAACATTGCGATAGCATCGATCTTATATGCCTCCTCAAGAGCTGGAACACCCGGCGCTCGATCAACTGGCGGCCACGCCGGAAATTCTCAGGATTCTGATGGCGGGTGTGACCGACGAGATCGCGGTGCGCAAACCGGCACCCGACCGCTGGTCCATTGCGGAAGTGCTCGAACACCTGTCCCATGTGGAGGGACACATGTTCCGGATCCGCCTGGACCAGATACTGTCTTTCGATAACCCTGTCCTCGATCCGTACGACGAAAAAGAGTTCGAGGCGGCCGGGGCTTATTCGGGTAATGACCCGGAAGAATCCTTCGCGCACTGGGAAGAACAGCGGGAAGCGGCGGTCGAAATGATCCGAATGCTCGATCCCACCCGCCTCAGACGGACTGCCCGGCATCCGGAATTTGGAGTTATCACCCTGGAAAACATGCTTAACAGCTGGGTTTGCCATGACTTGGGCCACGTCCGGCAGATTGCGGAACTGGTGCGGGCGCTCGCTTTTCTCCCCGAGGCTGGCCCCTTTCAGGCAGCATATGATTTAAAGCCATGAGATTCCCCGCCATAGTACTCGCCCTGATTCCGGCAGCCACGCTGTTTGCCGACCCGCTAACGCAATCTGACCGGGACCGGGCATTGAGCGAACTTCAGACGTCCCGCAAACAATTCCTGGAAGCCATCGCCGGATTATCACCCGCGCAGTGGACGTACAAAGCAGGGCCAAACCGCTGGTCGATTGCGGAGGTCGCCGAGCATATCATTGCCGCCGAGGACTATATAGGTAGTCTGGTCACGAAACAAATCATGGGCTCACCGGCGGATCCTGCCAAAGCCGAACAGCGCAAGCCGGGTATTACGAAGATGGACGAGGGTTTTCTCGCCAATTTGCGCGACCGAAGTCAAAAAGCGAACGCGCCGGGCGAAATTGTCCCAAAAGGGATCTACAAGACACCCAGCGACGCCGCTGTTGCTTTTCAGGCCGCACGGGATAAAACGCTGAATTATGTGCTGACCACGCATGACGCACTTCGGGAACACTTCGCGACGCCCTTTCCGGGTTTTGAGATGGACGGCGTGCAGAGTTTGCTGATGATTGCGGGCCACAACGAGCGCCATGTGTTGCAAATGCAGGAAGTTAAGCAGTCACCGGGCTACCCGGGACTGATTGACGATCGGAACATCAAAAGAGGCGGTTTTTCGTCGAAGTAAACAATGCAAGTACCTGCAAACAGTGATATGTTACACTTTTGAAGTACCCGGAACCCGACTCATGGTCGCTTCCGGACCTCGGATTCAACGGTATGTTGACAGAGGAGTTACGAGTCAGTTATTGTATAAAGGTTTGGCTGTAGCTTAATCAGTTCCTGGCTACCATCTCCGGCGTCGGAGATCCGGCCCGGAGCGAGGTCCCGAGGTTTTCAGTGAACAGAAGCAGTTTTCGGCTTCACTGGCGAGCATGGACCTGTCTAAAGCCTGAGCGATAAAGAAGTTACCCTTCGCTCGAATCAAGAAACGACGCAGTGAATTTTAATATTTTTCAGCCGATGTCCTGAATAAGGCACCGGTCTTTAAGGCTGTAGCAAGACAAGCCTGTAGGAAGACAAACTTGCAGGGAACACTTTAGTAATTAGTAAGGATATTCAGGTGCCGACATTCAATCAACTTGTGCGTAAAGGGCGTAAAGCGCCCGCATGGAAGACTGCCAGCCCGGCATTGCAGAGCTGCCCGCAAAAGCGTGGCGTTTGCACGCGTGTTTACACCTCGACCCCGAAAAAGCCGAATTCGGCTCTTCGTAAAGTCGCCCGCGTACGGCTGACCAATGGCATCGAAGTGACGACCTACATTCCAGGCGTTGGCCACAACCTGCAGGAGCACTCGATCGTGCTCATCCGCGGCGGCCGCGTGAAGGATCTTCCCGGCGTTCGCTATCACGTGGTTCGCGGCGCTCTGGATACCGCAGGGGTTGCCAATCGTAAGCAGAGCCGGTCGAAGTACGGCGCAAAGCGGCCTAAAGCCGCAACGAAATAAGGATAAGATATGCCACGACGCAGAGGCGCAGATAATCGTGAAGTAGCATCGGATCCGATCTTCGGTTCGACGCTGGTTGAGAAGTTCGTCTGTTCCATGATGTGGGACGGCAAGAAGCAGACGGCGCAGAAAATCTTCTACTCTTCGATGAAGAAGCTCGAAGAGAGAGGTGGCGGCGAAGAGGCGATCAAGTTGTTCAAGAAGGCCGTCGAAAACGCCAAACCGTTGCTCGAAGTGAAAACGCGTCGCGTCGGTGGCGCCAACTATCAGGTTCCGATCGAAGTTCCGCAGAACCGCCGGACCAGTCTGGCAATTCGCTGGATCCTGGGCAATGCCCGGGGCCGTGCGGAAAAAGGGATGGCAGATAAGCTCGCCAACGAGCTGAACGACGCGGCCAACCTTCGCGGCGGAGCAATCAAGAAGCGCGACGATGTGCATCGTATGGCGGAAGCCAACAAAGCGTTTGCGCATTATCGCTGGTAATTGAAGTCAACAGATATTCAGACAGGTTTATTTTTCCAAATGCCACGCACAGTACCACTCGAGAGGATGAGGAACATCGGCATCGCTGCACACATCGATGCCGGTAAGACTACAACCACGGAACGCATCCTGTATTACACCGGCCGCTCCCACAAGATCGGCGAAGTTCATGAAGGCACGGCCACCATGGACTGGATGGAGCAGGAGCAGGAACGCGGAATCACGATTACCTCCGCTGCAACTACCGCCTCATGGCGGGATATGCAGATCAATATCATCGATACGCCCGGCCACGTCGACTTCACCGCTGAAGTGGAACGGTCATTACGTGTTCTCGATGGTGCAGTAGCGGTGTTTGACGCTGTTGCCGGCGTGCAACCCCAGTCTGAGACTGTATGGCGGCAAGCTGACAAGTACCACGTTCCCCGTATTTGCTTTATCAATAAGATGGACCGCGTCGGCGCCGACTTCTACTACTCGGTCGGCACCATCGTGGATCGCCTGAAAGCCCGTCCGGTACCGATTCAGATTCCCGTCGGCGCTGAAGACCAGTTCAAGGGTATTGTCGATCTCGTAGAAATGAAGGCGGTCATCTGGCAGGACGAAACGCTGGGTGCCAAGTTCGATGTCGTCGAAATTCCCGACGATCTGCGCGAAAAGGCTGAAACCTACCGCGCACAGATGATCGAAGCGGTTTCCGAATTCGACGACGTCCTGTTCGAAAAGTTTATCAACGGCGAACCCCTCAGCACCGATGAACTCCGTGCCGGTATCCGCAAGGCTACTATCGCGATGAAGTTCTTTCCGGTTGTCTGCGGCTCAGCATTTAAGAACAAGGGCGTCCAGACGATGCTCGATGCGGTGGTAGATTACCTGCCTTCGCCGCTCGACGTTCCTGCCATCAAAGGCACTGACGTGGACGATAAGAGCATTGTGCTCACCCGCAACGCTTCGGACGACGAACCTTTTTCGGCTCTGATCTTCAAAATCATGACCGACCCTTATTC
>JAUZEU010000283.1 GCA_030838885.1 Bryobacterales bacterium
GGGGTAGGCTGTGCCATCCGGGCGTGAACCGGTCAGCATGTCATGCACGTTCGGCTTATCGCCGAAGCCGTTGATCGTGTCACCCTTCTCCGTCAGTGCCGTCGCTTTGGACAGATTGTTGCCCTGACGTGCCAGTTCGAGGGTATCCCCATGCAGGTCCGCCACGTCTTTCGCGACGCGCTGTCCTTTCGCATTGAACCACGGGCCGGCGCCGATGCGATCACGGGCGTTTACGGCGGGCTTGCCGGCTGCGGCTGAAGTGCTGAGATAGGCATGCCAGGTCTTGCTGCCTCCACCGGCTGCGGCGGCGAGTTTCTGGCACTGGGCGTCGGCTCCCGCGAGTCCGCCAAGGTCCGCGCCTTTGCCGGATCCCACACTGGTAACGAAGAAGCTCATGGGGGGCGGAGGCGTGGCCGGGGGTGCCTGCGCCAGCGCGGCGGAGGCGCCAAGCGCACACATCGTCATCGCGCTGAGTAAATGGTGATTCAGGTTCATCGTTTTTCTCTCCTGGAACAAGCTTGAATACGATTGTCGTGAAGTAGTCTTTCAAAGCCGATCCGGATAGTCAACTGCCCCAGGGTGGGCTGTCCCAGGTGGGCGAATGCTATTCTCACAGGCAGGTCGACACGAATGAGGCTCCGGAAGGCGCTATGGCTGTCGGGCGGCGGTTTTGCGCTGTTGACGGCGCTCTACGCCGGTACTTCGTTCGATAGCACCGCGTCCGACCGGCTGTCTTCCAATCCCCGCCCTTTCCGCGTTTATTCCAGTCTCGAACCCTTCGACGACGTCGACCTCCCGCTGGATTACAGCGAAAAAACGGAATGGGTGCAGGCTCGGCTGATGTACCCGCCTCATCCGCAGGGCCGGTTTTCGAGACCGCTGCGTTTTGGCGGATATCGGGACTGGCGTGAAGGTGGCACCAGCTGGTCCCAGGATTATCCGCGGGCAGACCGACTTTTCGCGATGGCGGTACGGCGGCTGACGCGCGTGCATGTCCGGTCAGTCGAGCAGCCGGTGAACCCGGATGACGGCGGCGATATCTTCAACTGGCCGTGGCTTGTGGCGGGCGAGATGGGCGACTGGAAGCTGACGGAATCACAGGCACTGAAGGTACGCGAATACCTGCTGCGCGGCGGATTCCTGATGCTTGATGATTTCTGGGGCACGCGGGAATGGAATCGTTTCATGGATAGTATGTCGATCATCTTTCCTGACCGGCAGATTGTGGAGATCGCAGACGACGACCCGATTTTCCACATGATCTACGACGTCGATGAAAAATATACGATCCCTGGCCAGTGGGCGCTGCGGGCCGGAACGACGTATCGCGACGACGGGGCCACGCCGCACTGGCGCGGTATCTATGACGATAAAGGTCGCCTCATGGTCGTGATGTCTTTCAACTCCGATATTGGCGATTCGTGGGAGTGGTCGGACAGTCCAAATTACCCGGAGCGGTATTCAGCGCTCGGGATTAGGATTGGCGTCAACGATGTGGCCTACGCGCTGACGCATTAGGGCTGCGATTTTCGTGCAGGCGAAGCTGGCGGCGTCATCCGTGCTGCCCGTGCCTTTGTATTTCGCGATCTGCGGCCACGGGCATAACGGCCGGGTGCGAACAACGCCGCTTTTAGGATCGCCGGTCTTGTACTTCGAGGCGATGATTTCGGCCGGGGCAGTTCCCTGCTCTACCCATGCTTCGAGCGCGGCATCGACGCTGTGGAAGCGGTCGGTATCGCCAGGAGTGCCCTGCTGGCCGAATGCACTCGGGCCGGGTCCGCCGGAGCAATGCCCCATGCCGGGCACCATATAGAGCCGCACGAAGGAGCCGGTTTTCGCGGCGCCCATTTTCTTTGTCACCGTGTCGAAGTAGTTGATGGCGTTGACTGCGGGGATGGCGGCGTCGGCCCAGCCGTGATAGAGAATGAGCTTACCGCCACGTTTCTCAAACGCGCTCAGGTCGGGATTGGTGGAGTTCAGGGTAGTGGCGAAGCGGTCGTCCGCGGCTTTCACATCGCGGTCAACATCGAACGTCTGAAACTTCCAGTCCGGGTCGCTGTAAACCATGTTCTTAAAGAATTGGGTTCCGTAGCGGAACATCTCGCTTTTCTCCGGCTCGGGACCGGTCACCCATGATGCCCATGTACCCGGCTCAGCTTCTCCGCCCGGGGACAGGCCGGGCATCAGCACCTGGCCTTTGGAGTTCTTCAGACCGGCATAAATTGTCTTCAGTGAGGCGAGTTGGTGGACGGTGAGGCACGCATCGGTCTCGGAGCCTTGGCAGAGCAGCACGGAGGGATCAAAGTGGCAGGCGAGCGGATTTTCGATCACGCCGTCTTTCACCTGATCGCTTGCGTCGCACTGGGCCACCGCGGCTGCCTGAATGGCCGGAAGTTTCGCGGGAGGGAGGTAACTCGCGGGCTCGGAGAGCATAGCCTTTGCACCAAACGCAGCGCTGGAGAGCAGATGGGTCCAGTAGTTAGCCGGCGCACCCGCGATGATGCCGTCGTAATCGGCGGGAAAGCG
Organism: Bryobacterales bacterium; assembly: GCA_030838885.1. Lineage (GTDB taxonomy): Bacteria > Acidobacteriota > Terriglobia > Bryobacterales > Bryobacteraceae > BOG-234. Next base: position 2,527 of record JAUZEU010000283.1, read on the forward strand.
CTGAGCTTCCATGAGGGCCTGTCGACCGCCGTTCGAGCAGGAATTGAAATAGGACCGCTTCGGATCT
>JAUZEU010000301.1 GCA_030838885.1 Bryobacterales bacterium
TGGACTGGTCCAGTATCGCAAAGGTCCCCGCTCGCAACGCAGGTCTGTAGTCCACGAGAGCCGACGCAAGCACATGCTTCATATGTGCGGACTATACTCTGCTCGAGGACGGATCGGTATCGAAGTACCACGGTCCGATTGAACGCGAGGCGCGGCTCAGAACAGTACCACCTGATGAATTCATCGCGCGAGAAGCGGGCAATTCAGGTCCCGGAAGGCCGTTTCCGGGGAGCATGTGCTGCGCACTTCAGCGGAACGCCGAGTATTCATCCAGGTAAATTGGCCCCAACTGACTAAAGTCTCGCTGCAACCCTGGGGCTCGCCACCTTGGGATGACCGCATGTACGGTTATCAGTTTGAACCCCAAACGCAGATTCATTGCGCTCCACAAATTCATCCGGAACGGTGCAAATTTTCGACGGATTGCTCCACCAGCTTGATCCATTTCTCATGGATACCGAGCACCTCGCCCAGGAGGGGAACAAGAAGTGACACATTTGCAACAGTAAATTTTCGGACCAGCGAGATGTCGACAGGCCATGTAGGCATGCGTTCTATGTCCCAGAATTGACGAGTCTTGAACGCTAACTCTTCTTTGAGGAGATTGCGCTCCTCGCTCGTCCTCGCAGTTGCCAGCTGACTGGAAATGAGGGCGATCTTTTGACTCAGTTCATCGGCCTCCTCAAGCAGGCGTTCCTTTTCCGAGCACATCGCGCGGTGAAACCACCACATCGGGAGCACAAAGACAAGAGTTTCCAGTAGCAGAGTGATGGCAAGCAGCCCCAAATACGGATGGATCCAAGCCGCGTAGCGTAGTCGTAGGCTACGTTCTGGCCAAGCGGGGATTAGCAACGACCATATTGCCAGGAAAGCTGCCGGAATCGCAAGAATGAGAGTTTGATGCAAACAGAATGCGCCCAGGGGCTTGAGACCCGCCGCCGCATCGATATGACCCGGGAACACACGCAACCGCGTCTTCGAGGCTTTTAAATACGAACCAAGCCTCCCGTACGCCACTAAACGCCCAATACGCTTTCCAGCTACGTACGCCCACGCAGTCTCGAACAAACACAACCCGACGCGCCGGCTGGCATGGGCGGGATCTGAAAGGATAACAGCGACGAAGGCGCATAAAATCGATAGGGCTACGCCACTCGCAATCACTCGCGTCAAGCGCGCCGCTATTTGGTCCATCGCATTCTTGACCCGATCGATCTCGCTGATTACACCTCGGCGCCCGAGGCGGTCGAGCATGCTTTCAAAGTTCTCTTTGCTCGACCCCGTCGCTAGTAGTCCGGCGAGGAAGGTAGCGAATCCTGACAGTAAGAGCAGGTCCCATGCAAATGGATTTGACCGATTTTTTGCTGGCATTGCGCCAAAGATCAACAGGACCGCACTCAGTGCGACGAGAACTTCAGTAGCTCGCTTGCCGTGGTCGGACGGGATCAGGGATTCAGCCCATGGCCAATTGCGGATAAGTCCGGCAAGTTTCATCAACACTCCTGAACGTCACGAATTGTACTGCTGCAGGCGCGGAGAACGGCCCGCGGAATTGGCTGGATCGGAAATCAGTTATCCGGAATCAATTAGACCATTCGGACGGAAAACGCCCGACCAGCGGATGTACCGGCCCAGGCGCCTCGGAAGTCCCGTTCGCGGAGATCAATAGCGTCTTCGCCGTCTCCAAACAACAATCGCGGCTATTCCGATGCCGGTCAGCGCGATCGAAGCCGGCTCAGGAATCGCGGACGCCGCTCCCCGAATCGTTCCGGCAGTTGGGTCGGTATCGGCTACAAAACTGGTTTTACCGCTCGCTACATCAAGGTTCAGCACTTGACCTCTCAGAAGATTGAACGCATAAACGCTGCCGTCCACGCCAACCACTGCGCCGAGAGACAGGTCGGTGGGACCAACAACCGTTGCCAGACCTGTCGAGGGATCGATCTGGTAAAGCGCCGGAGGAACCACCGTAGTGACAACTGACTGCGTCGTCAGGTCAAACACAACAGCGTCGAACGTTGCGTACAGTTTTCCTCCTGCGCCGAACAGGGCCTCTTCATAGAAGTTGATCGTTCCATCAGCGTTTAGACTCGCAGGAACAAAGGGAATGGCCGGAATGCCGGTAGGCCCGATCAGCGTCGCGGCGCCGGTCAGCGGATTCACACTATAAATTCTGTTCTGGAAATCTGTTGTATAGATCTTGCCGTTTGCGCTGCCAAGCGTGAGGCTCGAGGTTGGCCCACACGGTGATGTTGTCGTCGTACAGTCACCCAATCCCGTCGGCCCGACGAGCCCATAGGCTCCCGTTGCAGGGTTAATCGAGTACAGATCGCTGTTGTACGCAATCGTCAGCAGCGATCCGCCCGGCCCCATAGCCAGGCCTTCACTTCCCACCGGTGTGTTCGGACCGATCTGCTGAAACGCCCCGGTAGCCAGATCCACCGTGCCAAAGTGGTGAGTACCATCGTTGTCATTATTGCCGATGACGTAGGTCAAAGGGCCAGCATTAGCGGACACCGTGAACAGAACAAGCGCGAGCGAAAGCATCAGCTTTTGTCGGGTGAGCATAAAATCGACCCTCCCAGGCGGGTTTAAACTCCAACAGAACGATGCAACCGTACCACAAGACGCGGCGGGAGAGTAGCTCCCGGCGCTCCTCGCGGGTACTCGTACGGACAACCTTGTGGAGGATGTCGTGCTCCCACGTGCGCTGAAGCCGTGATCGGCGTTTATCTGAGTCCATCTTCCTTCATCTGCGATTAAGCTTCGAAACCTCCGAATCCCGGTGACCAAACTCGCAAATTTATTTTCACCCGATGAATCAACCACTTAACCAAAATCACAAGCAATTCCCCATAATCCATCCCCCAAACTGAGCATCAGATGGAACCTATAGCCAATCCGCCTGCCACCTTCGCGAGTGAATTCGTGCTCCAATCCGAAGGCGCCGGAAGATTCGAGTCTCTCGAACGGAACTTCGAGTCCGACCTGCGTCCTCAGGGCGCTGTGGAAGTCAGCCTTGTCGAGACCATCGTCGTGAATCGCTGGCGTCTCTGCCGCCTCCAAATCATGGAATCGGCCTTTATCGGACACGAGACCGACAGACTTCTCCTGAACTCATTCGAACCGGAAGTTCACCAGGCAAAGCCTGCAACTCACGCGGCTCTCGCCTGTGCCTCCTCTGTCGATGAGTCGGCAATCCTTCCGTTCCTGAACAGAATGGAAAGCCGATGCCTTCGCGACATGGGTTATGCCCTGAAGCTTCTGATCACCCTGCGCAACCATCGCCGCAATCTTCCCGGCGCTGCGCCCGCGTCCCCGGCTGCACCCAACACCCCAAACCCAACGGAGACTCCCCATGGCAACAGCAGCTCAGATTCAGGCCAATCGCACCAACGCTCAGGCCTCAGCCGGTCCGAAAACGGAGCAGGGAAAAGCGCGCTCCGCGGCCAACTCCCGCACCTCCGGCCTGTTCTCCACCAAGAATCTGGTCGGCCCGGACGAAGCGGAAGAGTACCAGAGCCTCAGCGCCGGCCTTCTCGCGGAACTCCAGCCTGCCACCATCCTCGAGCAGGCTTTCGCCGCCGAAATTCTCCGCTCCCTCTGGCGTCTCCGGCGCTGCGGACTCGTCGAAGCCGCCCTCACTCCCTCGGAGAATCCGGCCACGGACACCGCGCAGCTCGCCATTGACCGCGCCCAAGCCCAGTCCAATGCCTCCCTGCGCCGCGCCACCGCCGAACTCCGCCGCCTCCAGACCGAACGCGAAGTGCGAAACCAGTGCGGCAGCGCCGAAGGTCTCACCAGCCCGAAAGAGGTGCTCAGTGCCCGCCTGCTTCACCGCCGGCTCGACGGCCTCCATCGCTTCGAAACCATCCTGCAACAAGCCGACAGCGAAATTACAAATCGAACCCAATCCGAACTCAGTTCCGTTCCCCGCAACGCGCCCTGCCCCTGCGGCTCCGGCCAAAAATACAAGCGCTGCTGCGGCCGCAACGCCCCCGCCCACATCTTCCCGGGCACCAGACTATTCCCCTGATCTGCCTGGGGACACGCGGACCCCCGGCCGCGTCTTCCCAGGCACCAGCTATTACCCCTGATTTGCCTCGGAGAACGCCAACCCCGGCTGCCTCTTTTCAGGCACCACTTATAATAAAGAAATCCCCCTCCACAAAGGAATCCAGTGACCGGTAACGAAATTCGCCAGCGCTTTCTCGACTTCTTCCAGGCCCGCGGCCACCGCCTCGTCCGCAGCAGTTCCCTCCTGCCGCTCAATGACCCTACCCTCCTCTTCACCAATGCAGGGATGAACCAGTTCAAAGAAGTCTTCCAGGGGCTGGAAACGCGCGACTACAAACGCGCCACCTCCTCCCAGAAATGCGTCCGCGCGGGCGGCAAGCACAACGACCTGGAAAACGTCGGCTACACCCGCCGCCACCATACCTTCTTCGAAATGCTCGGCAATTTCTCCTTTGGCGACTACTTCAAGGCCGACGCCATCCGATTCGCCTGGGACCTCCTCACGAAGGAGTATGGCCTCCCCGCCGACAAGCTCTACATCACCGTCTTCCGTGAAGACGACGAAGCTGAGCGCCTCTGGCAGGAAGTCGCCGGCGTGCCCAAATCCCGCATCTTCCGCATGGACGAAGCCGACAACTTCTGGCAAATGGGCGACACCGGCCCCTGCGGCCCCTGCTCCGAAATCCATTACGATCTCGGTCTCGAAGCCGCCGAACCCGGCCGCGAACACGAGCAGTTTCCCCTCGACGGCGGCGGCCGCTTCGTCGAAATCTGGAACCTCGTCTTCATGCAGTTCAATCGCGATTCGTCCGGCGCCATGACGCCGCTCCCCCATCCGTCCATCGACACTGGCATGGGCCTCGAACGCATCGCCGCCGTCCTTCAGGGCAAACTCACCAACTACGAGACCGACCTCATCTTCCCCATCATCGAGCGTGCCGGCGAACTGTTCGGGACCACCTATGGGACCTCGGAACGAATCGATACCGTCCTCCGCATCAATGCCGATCACGCCCGCGCCACCGCGTTCCTGATTCACGACGGTGTCCTGCCCTCCAACGAAGGCCGCGGCTACGTGCTTCGCAAAATAATGCGCCGGGCCATGCGCAACGCCCGCCTCATCGGTAAGCAGGAGCCGTATCTTTACCAGCTGACCGGCTTCGTCGCCGAACTGATGCGCCCCGCTTACCCGGAACTCATGGAGTCCGTCCAGCGCGTCGCGCGCATCGTGAAGGACGAGGAACATCGCTATGCCACCACCTTCCTGGTGGCCGAAAAGGTCTTCAGCGACGAGCTCGCAAAGCTCACAGACAAGGTCGTTCCAGGCCCGCTAAGCTTCACCCTCTATGACCGCTACGGTCTTGCTCTTGACGAGCAGGAGGAAATGGCCCGCGAGCGTGGTTTCGAGATCGACCGCGAGGCCTTCGAGTCCGAAATGCAGCACCAGCGCGAGCGCGCCCGCGCCAGCTGGAAGGGCGGGGAAAAGGGGGCCATCGCCCCTGCTTACCAGCAACTGCTGGAAAAGGGCAGAACCAAATTCCTGGGTTACAACGAACTGCAGGCCACTTCCAGGGTCACCGGACTTCTGCTGAACCAGCAACTAGTAGACAACCTCGGCCCGCACACCGAAGGCGAAGTTGTTCTCGACCAAACCCCGTTCTACGCCGAAACCGGCGGCCAGGTGGGCGATCGCGGCAGTCTTTATGACGCTTCAGGCGAACAGGTGGCTGTTGTTCTCGACACCTACCCCGCCGTTCCCGGCCTGACCGTTCATAAGGTCCGCACGCTCCAGCCGCTCCATATGGGCGACGAACTTCGCGCCGAAGTTGCCGAGCCGGAACGCCTTTCCACCGAACGCAATCACACCGCCACCCATCTCCTCCAGGCGGCTCTCCGCCAGGTCCTCGGACCGCACGTCAAACAGGCCGGCAGCGTCGTCGAACCCCCGCGTCTTCGCTTCGATTTCAGTCACTACGCGCCGCTCGACCCCGCCGAAATCACCGAAATCGAACGCCTCGTCAACCAGCAGATCCTGCGCAACACGGAGGTGTCCACCAACATCATGCCGATCGACCAGGCCGTGGCCACTGGAGCTATGGCGCTGTTCGGCGAGAAATACGGCGAGGAAGTTCGCGTCGTCTCCATTCCGGATTTCAGCAAGGAACTTTGCGGCGGCACCCACGTCAGCCGCACCGGTGACATCGGCGTGTTCAAAGTCACCGCCGAAAGCAGCATCGCAGCCGGAGTGCGCCGCATCGAAGCCGTCACGGGCGATGTTGCGGTTTCGCAGTACCAGCAGACCAGTGATGCCGTCCACCGCCTCTCCCAGATGCTGCGTGTCGCCGAACCGGAACTGGTGGAACAGGTTGACCGCCTGCTCGCCGAGAAACGCCAGCAGGACCGCCAGATCGAAGCGCTCAAAACCAAAATCGCCAACTCCGTCGCGGGCGATCTCGAAGCGCAATCGAAGGTCAAGAATGGCGTCCGCTACCTCACGGCTCAGGTCGAGGGCCTCGACCGCCAGCAGATGCGCACTCTGGCTGACAATCTCCGTAACAAGTGGAAGTCCGGCGTCATCGTGCTCGCCTCCACCGAAGACGGCGCAGTGTCCATCGTATCCGCGGTTACGAAAGACCTCACGCAGAAGATCCAGGCCGGCAAACTCGTCGGCGCCCTGGCGCTCGCGGTCGGCGGCAAGGGCGGTGGCCGCCCGGATATGGCCGAAGGTGGAGGTAAAGACCCGTCCGCCCTTCCCCAGGCCCTCGCCGGCATCGCAGCCGAGGTCGAAGGCAAGCTGTGAGTGATGAGACGGCATACGATGCCATCGTGATCGGGGCGGGGCCAACAGGCCTCGCCTGCGGGATCGAGCTGAAAAAACGTGGAGTCAACACCCTGATCCTCGAAAAGGGCTGCGTCGTTAACTCCATCTACAACTACCCCACCCACATGACGTTTTTCACCACTCCCGAACTTCTGGAGATCGGTGACATTCCCATGACCAGCCTCAACGACAAGCCGAACCGCACTGAGGCTCTGAAATACTACCGCCGTGTGGCAGACCATTACAAGCTCAACATTCACCAGTACGAACGCGTCGACTCCCTCTCAGGCCAGGACAATCACTTCAGAGTCATCACCACCAACGGCACGTACAACTCAAAGAAAATCGTTGTTTCGACCGGCTATTACGACCTCCCCAATCTGCTGAATGTCCCCGGCGAAGAGCTTCCGAAAGTCATTCACTACTACAAAGAGGCTCACCCTTACTACAACCATGATGTCCTTGTAGTCGGCGCGAAAAACTCCGCTGCGATAGCGGCTCTGGAACTCTACTGGACCGGCGCCCGCGTCACCCTCCTCCATCGCGGCCCCGGCATTCACAAGCATGTAAAGTACTGGATCAAACCGAATATCGAGAACCGCATCGCCAACGGTGAGATAAAGGCCTTCTTTAATTCCAATTTGCTGGAGATTCAGGAAAAATCAGTCTTGATCGAAACGCCTGAAGGTCAGGTGACTATTCCAAACGACTTTGTCATCGCCATGACCGGCTACAGCCCGGATTTACCCTTCCTCGCCGCGGCCGGTATCACGCTTGAGCCCCATACGAAGAAGCCTCGCACCGACCCCGAAACTCTCGAGAGCGAGCGCAAAGGTATTTACCTGGCCGGCGTGATTGTAGCGGGCATGCACACCAACGAAATCTTTATTGAGAACGGGCGGTTCCACGGCCGCCAGATTGCAGCCGCGATCGCCGCATCAATAGGTCGATAAAGTACTGTCATTTAATATACTTGGTATGACAATTGCAACAAGCACCAGCCGGGGGATCTATGCTCCAGTCGCTGCTCAATGTTTTCATTGGTTGCTCTCATAAGAGAACGACCTTCCCTTTAACGGAGTCGCACACCGCTCGCAAACGCACCTATGTCTCATGTCTTGACTGTGGTAGAGAGTTTGACTACAACTGGAAACAGATGAAGATTGCTGATTCGGAGGCGTCGGTTTCGGTCTCGTCATCCGTGCCCGCTACTCACCACTAGAGCGCGACCGGGATGAACTTTCCCGGCCTCGCTCGTTGGATAGTGTAACTACTTACCGGCAACTTGTTCCAAAATGTTCCAGAACTCAGGGAACGAAACTGAAGCAGCATCGGCATTGTCAATTGTCGAGGGACCTTCGCCCCGCAGCGCTGCCACCGCGAATGCCATTGCGATCCGGTGATCGCCAAAAGAATCGAAAGCAGCAGCCCGGAACGTCTGTCGGCCCGGAATTCGCATCCCGTCCGGTGTCACTTCGATTTCGATGCCCATGCGCTTGAAGTTATCGGCCACCGTCGCAATCCGGTCGGTTTCTTTGATCCGGAGTTCCTGCGCGTCCCGGATAACCAGGCCTTCCTCCGATGCCGCGCCAAGTACCGCCAGCACAGGGATTTCGTCGATGAGCGCCGCAGCGAGATCCTTTTCGATCACGCCGCCGCGGATAGGCGCATGCCGCACTTCCAGATCGCCGATTAGTTCGCCGTTCACCGACTCAATCCGCAGTACCTTCAGCGAAGCCCCCGCGCCCACCAGAAAGTCGAGCAGTGCGGAGCGTGTCGGGTTCAGCCCCACGTTCTGGATGATCAAATGCGAACCGGGCACCAGCAGCCCGGCCACGAGGAAGAAGGCGGCTGAAGAAAGATCGCTCGGCACAATCAGTTCCCGGCCCGTCAGCGTAGGTCGGCCCTCCAGCGTAATCACGCGCTTGACGACCTTCAGATCCGCGCCGAATTCCCGAAGCGCAATCTCCGTGTGGTCGCGGGACCGGATCGGCTCCCGTACAATCGTCTGCCCTTCGGCGAAAAGGCCGCCGAACAGCACACAAGTCTTTACCTGCGCGCTCGCCACCGGCAGGGTGTAATCGATCGGATGCAGTTCGCCGCCGTGGACCGTGAGGGGAGGGAACTGCTCGTCCCGTGCTTCGAATTTGGCTCCCATCGTCGTCAGCGGCTTCATCACCCGGCCCATGGGGCGGCGTGACAGCGATTCATCGCCGATGACGCGGCTGGTGAACGGCTGCGCCGCAAGCAGCCCTGCCATCATACGGATGGTAGAGCCCGAATTCCCCGCATCCAGATCGGCGGAAGGCGCTGTCCACCCGTGTAATCCGCGGCCATGAATCGTCACCGAAGTGCCATCCACTTCCACATCGATGCCCAGGGATCGCACGCAGCCAAGCGTTGAGTGGCAATCAGCGCCCGTAGAGTAGTTCTGAATCTTTGAAACTCCCTCCGCCAGTGAAGCAATCATCCCGTAACGGTGGGATATGGATTTATCGCCGGGCAGAAACACTGTGCCGGCCAAACGCCCTGCGGGGCGGACGGTTTTTTGCATGAAATTTCATTGTAAAGGCGGGGCTGCAACAAGAGCCGTAACCATCGCCCGTGATGCGCATTGGCCGCCAGGTATACTGGTGCTTCCCGTTCAGGAAAAAGTGAGACGAACAACTAAACTCCCGGAGACATAGGCAGTGCTTGGGAAAACGATAGTGATAAGACATAATAAATGTTTGGCCGCTTTTCCCCTCTCTACAGGAATATGTGCAATACGAATCGCCTTCGGGCGTTCGTTGCGCTTTGAGGTTTGATCGCAGATCGCAATGCCACAGCTCTTCAAATCCAGTGCGAACTCATTTGCCCGCAGCAGCATTGTCGTCGCCGTACTCGTTCTCGGCGGGCTGGGCGGAGCGCTTTTCGAATTAATCGCCGACTCTTCCTATGCGACTCGCCAAGGCGACGCGCGGGAACAACCAATTCCTTTTAGTCATGCGCACCACGTTGGCTCGATGGGAATTGAGTGCCGGTACTGTCACACCGGAGTGGAAAACGGCCCGCATGCCATGGTGCCGCCGACCAAGACCTGCATAAACTGCCACTCACAGATCTGGATCAATAGTTCCACGCTGGAGCCGGTGCGCGAAAGCTACCGGACCAATGAATCGATCAAGTGGACCAAGGTTCACGATCTGCCGGATTTCGTTTATTTCAACCACAGTATCCACGTGAAGAAGGGCGTTGGTTGTGAAACCTGCCATGGCCGCGTGGATAGAATGCCGCTAATGTACCAGAACGCGTCGCTGGAGATGCGCTGGTGCCTCGAGTGTCATCGCAATCCCGAAAAGTTCGTCCGCCCGCGGCAGTTCGTCACCAAGATGGGCTATGAGCCGGCTGAACCGCAGGAAACTCTGGGGCCGAAGCTGGTGCGGGAATACAACATTCAAAAGCTGGAGACCTGTTGGACCTGTCACAGATAGCGCGATGAGTGAACAAAGTAATCCATTGAATCTCGAAGTCATTCAGAAACAGCTGGAAAAGGCGAAGGGGCCCACTTACTGGCGGAGTCTGGACGAACTGCTCGCCAAAGACGGCTTCCAGGATTATCTCCATCGCGAGTTTCCCCGGCAGGCGGGCGAGTGGCTGGACGACGATGGCCGCCGCAACTTCCTGAAAATCATGGGGGCATCTCTGGCGCTCGCCGGACTTTCCGCCTGCACCAAGCAGCCCACCGAATACATCATGCCGTACGTGGTGGAGCCGGAAAAAGCGGTCGCCGGTAAGCCGCTGTTCTATGCCACTGCCTTCCCGGTAAGCGGTATAGCGAACCCTGTTCTGGTGGAGACTCATGAGTTCCGTCCCACTAAGGTAGAAGGCAATCCGGAGCACCCGGCCAGTCTGGGAGCCGCCGACGCTGTTACCCAGGCATCGGTTCTGGGTCTGTACGATCCGGATCGTCTCCAGACCATCAATTACTTGGGCGAAGTTCGTTCCTATCCTTCTTTTCTTTCCAGCTTCCTTGCCGCACTCGACAAGCAAAAAGCAAAGAACGGCGCAGGCATCCGGATCCTGACCGAGACAGTCACTTCTCCCACCCTGTTTGCTCAATTCCAGGATGTTCTGAAGCTTTACCCCGGCGCGAAGTGGTATCAGTGGGAACCCACTGGCCATGGCCGCAGCGCGGGTGCGCAGTTGGCTTTCGGGCAGCCCCTCAATGCGATCTACAAGTTCGATCAGGCGGACGTGGTTCTCGCCATCGATTCCAACTTCCTCGGCTGCGGCCCGGGAAGCGTCCGCTACTCGCGCGACTTCGCCGCGAAGCGGACGGTTCGCGACAGTGCTGCCGGGCAAAACCGCTTCTACTCCGTAGAGAGCACGCCCAGCTCCACGGGTTCCAAAGCCGATCACCGGCAGGCGATGAAGCCGTCTGAAATTGCTGCTTTTGTTCGCTCCCTCGCTTCCGCCGTTTCGGGAAGTGGCGCTGGCACTTCGAAGTTCCTCCAGGCAGTCGTAAAAGACTTACAGGCCGCCAGAGGCAAGTCGATCGTCATCGCAGGTGACGATCAGTCGCCAGAAGTTCATGCACTGGTCCATTACATCAACCAGGTGCTCGACAATAACGGCAAGACCGTCTTATTTACCGCCCCCCTGGAACAAAAACCGGCCGATCAGTGGGCAGATATCCATGCGCTCGCGCAGGATCTGAACTCCGGCCAGGTAGATTTACTTCTGATTCTGGGCGGGAATCCGGTTTACACCGCCCCCCCCGAACTGAATATGCGGGGCGCCATCCAGATGGCAAAACTGCGGGTTCGCCTCGGTCTCTACGACGATGAAACCTCCGAAGTCTGCCAGTGGCTGGTGCCGGAAACTCACACGTTCGAGCAGTGGGGTGATGCTCCCGCTTACGACGGCACCATCTCGATCATGCAGCCGCTGATTGCCCCGCTTTACGGCGGCAAATCTTCGTACGAAATGCTGGCCGCCTTTACGGAAACGCCGGATAAGTCGGGTTATCAGATTGTCCGCGATTACTGGTCCACGGAGCACACGGGGGCCGATTACGACATGTGGTGGAAGCGCTCCATCCACGATGGGTTCGTAAAGGATTCCGCGCTGCCTGCTGTCACAGCTGTTGCAAAACTGACCGCACCGCAGCCCTCTGCCAGTTCCGCTTCCGGCTACGAAGTCTCGTTCCACAGCGATCCTTATGTTCTCGATGGCCGGTACGCAAACAATGCCTGGCTCCAGGAACTGCCCCGGCCGGTAACGCGCCTGACGTGGGACAACGCCGTCATTCTTAGTCCCAAAACTGCCGCTGACCTGAAGGTTGAAAGCGAGGACCGGGTCGAGGTCGCTCTCCATGGCAACAGCGTGCAGGGAGCGGTCTGGATCCTGCCCGGTCATCCGAATGATTCTATTGGGCTGAGCCTCGGCTTTGGCCGTCGCCGCTGTGGTCGCGCAGGCAACGGAGCCGGTTTCGACGTTTACCCGCTTCGTTCCGCCACCAGCCCTTACTTCGCAAAAGGCGCGAAAGTCACGCCCCTTGGCGAGAAATTCCGTCTCGCTGCAACACAGCACCACTTCTCGATGGAAGGCCGCGATCCCGTCAGGACCGGCACTCTGGATGAGCTGAAGAAAGATCCTTTCGTCATCCAGAAGGAAAGCGAAACCGCCCCCAAAGGCCTCACCATTTATCCCCAGGAGTGGCAATACAAGGGATACGCCTGGGGCATGGCCGTCGACCTGACCTCCTGCAACGGTTGCAACGCATGCGTTGTGGCATGTCAGGCCGAAAACAACATCGCGGTCGTCGGCAAAGAGCAGGTGCTCAATGGCCGTGAGATGCACTGGATCCGTATTGACCGCTATTACAAAGGCAGCGAACACGATCCGGAGATGTTCTTCCAGCCGGTTGCCTGCGTGCACTGCGAGAACGCGCCCTGTGAAGTAGTCTGCCCTGTCGCCGCCACCGAGCACGATCAGGAGGGTCTGAACAACATGGTTTACAACCGTTGCGTCGGAACCCGCTACTGCTCCAATAACTGCCCGTACAAAGTCCGCCGCTTCAACTTCCTGTTGTTTACGGATTGGGAAACCGAGAGCCTCAAGCTGCAACGCAACCCTGATGTTACGGTTCGCAGTCGCGGTGTCATGGAAAAGTGCACCTACTGCATACAGCGCATCAACTACGCCAAAATCACGGCGGAGAAGGAGGACCGCAGAGTGAAGGACGGGGAAATCGTTCCCGCCTGCGCCGCCACCTGCCCTTCCCAGGCCATTGCTTTCGGCGATCTGAACGATCCCACGAGCACGGTTTCGAAGTGGAAGACCGCGAAAACCAACTACTCATTGCTGGGGGAATTGAATACGCGTCCGCGTACCACTTACCTGGCGGATATCCGCAACCCGAATCCGGAGTTGTCAACCGGGGAGGAGAGCTAGACAATGCAACCGGTAGAACTACCAGACAAGATCCACGTCGGACCCGTAATCGATCAAGGCCATAGTCTGGCCTCGGTCTCCGATAAGGTTGCCGGCATCGTTCTCAAACGGAAAGTCACCCTCGGGTGGGTTTTCGGCTTATTGCTTTCTTTCGCCATTCTGCAGAACCTGATGGCGGGCGCTACATGGCTGATCATCAAGGGCGTCGGCGTTTGGGGTATCAATATCCCGGTCGGCTGGGGCTTCGCCATCATCAACTTTGTGTGGTGGATCGGTATCGGCCACGCCGGAACGCTCATCTCGGCTATCTTGCTTCTCTTAAATCAGTCGTGGCGTAATGCAATCAACCGGTTTGCTGAGGCCATGACGTTATTCGCCGTCATGTGCGCGGGTATGTTCCCCGTCCTGCATACTGGCCGTCCCTGGCTGGCGTACTGGTTACTTCCTTATCCCAATACGATGGCGCTCTGGCCTCAGTTCCGTAGCCCGCTGTTGTGGGACGTTTTCGCGGTCACCACTTATCTGACCATCTCAGCTGTTTTCTGGTACGTCGGACTGATCCCGGATCTCGCGACGTTGCGTGATACCGCGAAGACCCCCGGCCTGCGACGGACCTATGGCCTGCTCGCGATGGGCTGGCGCAACTCCGCCCGCCACTGGCAGCGCTATGAGAAGGCTTCATTACTGCTGGCTGGTCTTGCCACGCCCCTGGTCGTTTCCGTACACACGGTCGTCAGTTTCGACTTCGCGGTTTCCATCATTCCCGGCTGGCACACCACCATCTTCCCGCCGTACTTCGTTGCAGGCGCCATTTACTCCGGCTTTGCCATGGTGCTGACGCTGATGATCCCCGTTCGTCGCTTTTATGGCCTCGACGATATCATCACTCTCCGCCATCTGAATAACATGGCCAAGGTCACCCTCGCCACCGCCCTGATCGTGGCTTACGGCTATACCATGGAAGCGTTCTTCGGCTACTTCAGCGCCGACACATACGAGAAGTTCATGATCTGGAATCGCATGACCGGCCCGTATGCAGTCTTCTACTGGTGCCTGATTCTTTGCAATATCATTACTCCGCAGTTCCTGTGGTCGAAGAAAATCCGAACCAGTCCCGGGATTCTGTGGATCATCTCGATCATCGTCAATATCGGTATGTGGCTGGAGCGCTTCGTCATCGTTGTCACCAGCCTGCACCGAGACTTCCTGCCCTCCAGCTGGGGTATGTACTGGCCAACCGTTTGGGATTGGGCAGTCTATACCGGAACGCTTGGCATGTTCATGACGCTGATCTTCCTGTTTGTCAGAGTTCTGCCGATGATTACGATCTTCGAATTACGCATGCTGCTGCCTGATGCAACCGTGAAGGAGCCGGTCGCGCAATGAGCGCCTACACCGAAGACGATCAAGATACCCTGTACGGCCTGATGGCGGAGTTTGAGACGCCCGGTCAGCTGGTGGCGGCCGCGCGCCGGACCCGCGAGGCCGGCTTCAGAAAGTTCGACGCCTACACCCCGTACCCCATCCACGAACTGGATGGCGCGATGGATCTGCACGACAACCGCGTTTCGCTCTTCACTCTTATAGGTGGGCTTCTCGGCTGTGCGGGCGGCTTCACCCTCGCGACCTGGGTTTCCGCCGTTGCGTGGCCCCTGAATATCGGTGGTCGTCCGCTGATCAGCGTGCCGATGTTTATTCCGGTCACCTTCGAGTGCACCATTCTGCTGGGTGGTCTCACCGCAGCCATCAGCATGCTGCTGATGAATGGATTGCCGCAACCCTATCACCCCGTGTTCAACGTAGAGCGTTTTGTGAACGCCTCCCGAAGCAAGTTCTTCCTTTGTATCGAGTCGGCCGATCCGAAGTTCGATCGCCAGGACACAGAGGGTTTCCTCGAAAGCTTGGGTCCGCAAGAAGTTGCCGAGGTGGCCAAATGAGCAGTAAGACCAAACTGGCTGCTCTGGTACTCGCCGGGCTTGGCGTCGCCCTTTCCGGCTGCGCACGTCTCGACATGCAGGATCAGCCCAAGTACAAGCCACAGCGTCCCAGTGAATTCTTCGCCGATGGTCGCAGCGGCCGCCCGGAACTGGAAGGCACTGTTGCCCGCGGCGAGATGCAGGAAGATTCCGCATTCTATTCCGGCCGCGATGAGAAGGGCGACGACATTGCAGGCTTCCCCATCGCTGTCGACAAGGCTTTCATTCAGCGCGGTCAGGAACGTTACGATATCTACTGCGCCCCGTGTCACGGCAGGATCGGCAACGGGCTGGGGATGGTCGTGCGTCGCGGATTCAAAGCGCCCCCGTCTTATCACATTGACCGGCTGCGCAATGCTCCCGTGGGTCATTTCTACGACGTGATCAGCAATGGTTACGGTGCAATGCTGAATTACGCGGCCCAAATCCAGCCGCGTGACCGGTGGGCAATCATAGCGTACATTCGCGCCCTGCAATACAGCGAGAACGCCAATGTCAATGATTTATCCGCCGACGTGCGGTCGAAGGTTCCAGCTGTAGGCGCACCGCTCACTCCGGAGCAGAAAGCTGCAGAAGCCTCTCAGCCGCTCGTACCCAAAGACCCCGATTTCTATAATTTCCCGGCCGAGCCTGCAACGCCGTCCGGAGTTCCTGGCGCCAGAGGCGTCGGCGCTTACAAGACAAATCAGCCAGAGAGAAAATGACGACGACGGAACTTAGTTACAAAACCGCCCCGCAACTCAGCGACACGCTGAAGCGGTACTCGTCCATCGCGACGTTCATCGGGTTAGTGTTTCTCGGCCTGTTGGTTAGCGGCATATTTCTTGACGGCGGGCCGTCCGGCGCCGGGCTGGAGCATTTCCTTCGCGCCTACCTGGTCGGGTTCTGGCTTTGGTTTGGCGCGGGCGCTGGTTGCCTGCTCGTTCTGATGACGCAGTACCTGACAGGCGGCGCGTGGGGTACAGTGATCAGGCGGCCTCTGGAAGCTGGCGCGAAGACACTTTACGTCATGTGTTTCTTCTTCCTGCCGCTGCTGATCTTCCGCGAACATATCTACTGGTGGACCACTCCGGCCGGTCTGGCCGATAAAGTCATCCACGCAAAAAGCCTCTATCTGAACATCCCGTTCCTGTGGGTGCGCTGGGTGATCTACTCTGCCTTCCTTTGCTTCTTCACCTACAGGCTTACCACCTGGTCGAAGCAGGAAGACGAGACGAAGTCGATGGCGGTGTCATCGAAGCTCGAAGCGCTGAGCGCGCCCGGCGTTCTGATCTTCTTCATTCTGATGACCTTCTGCGCCGTAGACTACCTGATGACGCTGGAGCCTTACTGGTACTCGACGGTTTACGGCTTTATGATTGTTATTGGGTGGGCGTTGACCACCTTGGCAATTATGATCGCCACCCTGACGTTTCTCGGAAAGTACGAGCCGATGGAGCACGCGCTCACAAGCAAGCACTATCACGATCTCGGTAAACTTCTTTTCGCGATGGTCATGATGTGGGCCTACCTGAACTTCTCGCAGCTTCTGATC
The DNA here is from genome assembly GCA_030838885.1 of Bryobacterales bacterium. GTDB lineage: Bacteria > Acidobacteriota > Terriglobia > Bryobacterales > Bryobacteraceae > BOG-234. The sequence goes on from JAUZEU010000301.1 coordinate 16,787, forward strand.
ACCTGGTCCGGCAACCTGCCATCTGAAATCGTCTGGTACATCAAAC
>JAUZEU010000344.1 GCA_030838885.1 Bryobacterales bacterium
GTCCAGCTTTTTCAGCGTGGGTTCGGCGGGGTCACCAAGTGCAATAACCGTAATTTGGTCCATCAGGAAAAAGCTACCATGCGGGCCGAACTCATTTGGGGGCTGATGCGTAACACTAGTCTGGAGACGCAAATTATGTTGAAGCCGTGCGCGCGACGAGGCGGAGTACTTTCAGGCCTGCTGTTCATGTTTCTGGCGATCATCGGTCTGGCAATTGTAGGGAGCCTGTACATTGTGCGGAATGTCCGGGTGCAGACCACGCATCGGCATGGCGGCGACGACGTTTCCATCGAAACTCCTGGCGGGCGAATCAATATCCGGGCGCACGAGGATCTGGATCCGGCTTCGGTGGGTATCCCGATCTATCCGGGCGCGACGCGCAGGAAGGACTCCGGGGTAGCCACGTTCGAATGGGCCTCGGCCGATGGCAGCGTGGAGAAGGGCGTGTCGTTCGCAGGCGCAGGCCTCTATACTACGGACCCTTCGTCCAAGGTACTGGAGTACTACCGGACACAGTTGCCAGGCTGGCTTATCGTTACGGATCGCGATGGATCCACCAGGTTTGAATTCAAGAAGGGCGGTTACAAACGCATGATCGCGATACACGAGAAGAATGACGGAACGCACATCGGTATTGCCTCCGTCGGCGACCCTGCGTCAAACTGAAGGTACGCCATCTTGGCGTGCCAATGCCTGATTACTGTACCTGCGGGACAAAGCTCGTCGAAGACGCACGGTTCTGCCATCGTTGCGGCCGGCCGACTTTTGAGATCGAAGTAACAGCGGCCCCACCTGCGACTGCTCCACCGCTCACGATGCAGGCGAAGCTGGCGCAGTTGCCGGTGAGCTTCAGCAATCCTATTGCGTTGCGGGTCGGATTCCTGATGTCACTGGGGATTATGTTCCTCAACATGATCCCGGTGCTGAATATCCTTTTTATTGTTTGGTGGCTGGCGGGGGGATGGTGCGGGGTGCTGCTCTACCGGCGACTGACGGGGCGGGCTCTCAGCGTTTCGGCGGGGGCCCGGCTTGGTTCCATCACCGGCGTGCTGGCGTTTGTGAGCATGGCGATCGTGTTCACGCTGACGATGGTTTTCACCGGTCGCCAGTTTGTGGATCTGATGGTTCAGCAGGATCCGCGCATGAGCCAGATTGTGAACGATCCGCCGATGCTTGCAGCCGGGTTTTTGTTCTTTCTGGCGATTACGTTCGGCGCTGTGGTGGGAATTTGCGCCGCAGGCGGGGCGCTGGGGGCACGGTTCACGTCGCCTAAGGCCGGTCCGAGCCAGGTTTAGTACGGCCGTGCGGGCCCGAGTAGGCGCGCTCTACTCTCGCTACGCGCAGTTCGTAGTGCAGGTACCACTCGCGTTTGCCGCGTTCCTGCGCCTGTTGGTGTTCGGCTTCGGCTTTCCAAGCTGCGATGGCTTCTTCGTTTGACCAGTAAGAAACGGTGATGCCCAGGCCCTCCGGGCCACGCGTGCTTTCGATGCCGAGATAACCAGACATGGTTTTGGCGAGTTCGGACATGCGGTCGGCCGTATCGCCGTACCCCGCGTCTTCGGCGGTGCGCAGGGCGGTGAAGATCACGGCGTAATAAGGTGGGCTCGGCGTCGCGGCGAATTGCTCGGTCACGTCTGTAGTTTAGCCGTCTGCCGTATGATGGCATCAGTTTATGAGACATTCGCGGCGGGAGTTTGTTGTTGCGTCGGGGCTGGCGATTGGCGGGGCTGCGATGGTGCGCGCAGCAGAACCTGCGCTCCGGCTTCCTGTTCAGGCGCGGGAACGTCTCGCGGTTGCGTCGTATTCGTTCCGAAGCCTGATCGATACGCCGAGGAATAAAACGCGCACTTCTGCCGCCGACCTGATCGCTCTGAAAGACTTTGCTTCCGTGATTGCCAGGCGATACGACATTCACGGGGTCGAGCTACTTGGGCAGCATTTCCCCAGCCGGGAGCCGGCGTACCTGCAGGAATTGCGAGATGCCGTGAAAGTCGCCGGATCACGCATCGTGAACATTCCGACGGGCGTGGGTGGCAGCTTGTACGATCCGGACGGCGGTAAGCGAACTTCGGCCGTCGAGAATGCGAAGAAGTGGGTTGATACGGCGGTGGCAGTGGATTGCCCAAGTATTCGGGTTCACCTGCAGGGTGCTTTGCCGAATGCGACGCTTGCGGCAGAGAGCCTGCGTGCCGTTGCCGATTACGGCCAGGCCAGGGACGTGGTCATCAATCTGGAGAACGATGACCCTGCCACTGAGGACGCCTTATTCATCGCCAGGGTGATTGACCATGCGAATCATCCCTGGCTGCGGGCCCTGCCCGACTTCTGCAATTCCATGCTGAAGGGCGACGAGACCTTCAACTATCAGGCGGTGACTGCGATGTTCCGGCGGGCGTATAACATCAGCCACGTAAAGGATTCGGAAGTGGATGGGGATAAGGCCTTCCGGATCGATCTGGGGCGCACGTTTGAGATTGCGAAGAAGAGCGGATACAAGGGTTACTTCTCCATCGAATGGGAAGGCGCGGGCGATGTATGGGCAGAGAACGGAAGGCTCATCGAACAAAGTTTGAAATACCTGGCCTGAATTACCTGAGCCAAGCGATTGAAGTAAGCGCTAAGGCCTTTGGTGCTGATGTAAACTAACTCCTTTCGTGCTGCTTCAACTCCACGACATTCAGAAACGCTTTGGCGGCGTAACGGCTCTCCGCAACGGGAACCTTTCCGTGGCGGCGGGTGAGGTGCACCTGTTGCTGGGTGAGAACGGGGCGGGCAAGAGCACGCTGATGAAAATCGTGGCCGGAATTGTGGAGCGCGATGCGGGCCGCATGCTCTGGAACGGGCAGGAAGTGTTTCTTCGCACTCCTTCGGAGGCGGCCGCTATCGGGATTGCGATGGTGAACCAGGAGTCGCTGCTGGCTCCGCACATGACCGTGGCCGAGAATATATTCCTGGGGCGGGAAGAGCGGTCGGCTTTTGGATGGGTGAACCGCCGAACGACTACGGAGCGCGCACGGCAGTTGATCGAGCAATATAACTTTCCTCTGAATGCCGAGTGGCGCGTGGAACGGCTCAGCCCCGCGGGGCGGCAGATGGTAGAGATATGCCGTGCTATCCAACACGGGTCGAGCCTGTTGATCTTCGACGAGCCTACGTCATCACTCTCCGATGCCGAGACGCAGCAGGTGTTCCGCATCGTGCGCGACCTGAAGGCTCGGCAGATGGGGATCATCTATATCACTCACCGCATGGATGAACTGCGCGCGATCGGCGATCAGGTGACGGTGCTGCGCGATGGCAGCACGGTGCACACGGGAAGCCTGGCGGATATTCGGACCGATCAGTTGATCCGGCACATGGTGGGGCGCGAAGTGGCGCAGATCTATGAGCGAGAGCATCTGGCACCGGGTTCACCGGCGCTCGAAGTGCGCAAGGTGTCGGTGACGAAGTCGAAGCTGAAAGAGGTCTCGCTTACTCTGCGCAAAGGCGAGATCACGGGTATGGCGGGGCTGATCGGTGCTGGCCGGACGGAACTGTGCCGCGCGATCTTCGGGATTGATCATCCGGATGCGGGGGAGATTTTGGTCCACGGTAAGACCTTGAACATCCGGACGCCGCGCGATGCAGTGAAGGCAGGGATCGCCTTGGTTACCGAAGACAGGCAGATCTCAGGCCTTGCACTTCGTTTGCCTATCGCGGCTAACGTGACGATGGCGAATGTGGAGCGGATCAGCAGGTTCGGCGTGCTCAATTTGCCGGAGCAGAACCGAATCTCCACCGAGCTGGGGCAGAAGATGCGGCTGAAGGCTAACTCACCCGCGCAACTGGCCGGGACGCTGAGCGGCGGCAATCAACAAAAAGTCGTGATAGCGAAGTGGCTGTTCCGTCAGGCAGAAATCTTTCTCTTCGATGAGCCTACGCGCGGTATCGACATCGGCGCCAAGGCCGAAGTTTTTGAATTAATGAGCGAACTTGCGCGCGCGGGCGCGGCGATCCTGATGGTGAGTTCCGAACTTCCGGAACTGATGCACGTTGCCGACCGTATACTCGTGATGCGGCAGGGGCGGATTACGGGCGAACTGGCTCGCGGCTGTACGCAGGAAGAGATTATGAAACTGGCCGTGATGGAAGCAGCTGCATGAAGATCAGAGCAGGTCTCACACAGAGACTGTTGCCCTTCCTGAGTCTGATCGTCTTATTTGTGGCGCTGTCGATTGCGTCGCCTTACTTTCTCACCGCCAATAATCTGACCAGCGTGGTGCGGCAGACGGCTGTGTTCAACACGATGGCACTGGGTATGACCATCGTGATCATTTCGGGTGGCATCGATTTGTCGGTCGGCTCCATTCTGGGGTTAAGCGGACTGATCGGAACGATGGCTCTGGAAAGAGGGTACCCGATCATTGTGGGGGTGCTGATAGGGGTTGGTGTGGGCACGGCGTGCGGGTTCCTGAACGGGCTCCTAGTGACTCGATTGCGGATTCCGCCGTTCGTGGTGACGCTGGGAACGCTGGGCATCTTCCGCGGACTGTCGCTGATTTTTTCGAACGGGCTGCCGGTGCACAAAATACCCGCCGCATTCTCCTTCCTGGGCGAGGGGAGCTTGCTGGGAATTCCGTTCGTGCTGTGGATGCTGGTGCTCTGCGCGGTAGCGGTGCATGTGATTCTGGAGCACACGCGGCTGGGCCGATATGCATTTGCCATTGGCAGCAACAAGGTGGCATCAGTGTACGCGGGCATTCCGGTGGATTTCCATATGACGGCCGTCTACGCCATTGGCGGGGCGCTCACGGGCCTGGCGGGGATGATCGAGGCGTCGCGTCTGATGACTGGCCAGCCAACTGCAGG
>JAUZEU010000351.1 GCA_030838885.1 Bryobacterales bacterium
TCGGAGAGGCGGCAAAACGATCTAGGCGCGTGGCCTCGATTTGCAAAAGTGCGTCCTGCTCGGTGCGGGTGACCTCGAACAAAGTGGTGTTCCCGTTGCGTTTGTAGTCATGCGTCATCGTGCCGCAACGCCGTCCAGCGCCTAAACCTGGCTCTTCTCATCCACGCACAACATAAGCGCCTGCTGCGATTGATTCAGATAGGGACATATCCCGGGGAATCAGTTCTTGTACCCACAGGTCAATTGCCCCAATGCATGGTCTCGACCTGTTCGCACGACGAACGAATGCCTCTCTGAAGACGTCCTTACAAAGGTAAAAAGAATCAGCTACATCTTTGAGACTGACGGCGTTTTACATCAAAACTCGTATCGCAAGCCGAGTTGCATGACGCGCGGGCCGGCATTCTGCATATACTCGCCGAAGGTTGACGGGCTTGATGCGTCCAGTGATGGGTTGAGGAAGTTTGCGTGATTCAGCGCATTAAATGCCTCTCCCCGAAGTTGCAACCGGTGTCCCTCGAACGGCAACCGGAAGGACTTTGCTACTGCGATGTCGAAGTTCAAAAACCCCGCAAGCCGTATGGCGGCGCGTGAGCCAACGTCGCCCGCATACATCGGCAGCCAGTTGCTAGCTGATGCCGAGGGAGTCGTGAAAACACCCGGATTACCTTTGCTGTCTATGCCGCTGCCGGTAGAGAAATTGCTGTTGAGCGGGAAGGCGATGGCGCCGAAGGAAAAATTCGTCGGCCAGATTCCACCATAGAAAACAGCAGAAGGAAGACCGGAATGGTAGCGAGCGATGCTCGATACCTGCCAGCCGCCCACGGCCGCGTCGAGCCACGAGTGTGCGTTCGTCAGGAACATCTTGCCCTGCCCGAACGGTAATTCATAGAGAATATTTGCGTTTATATTGTGTCGCGCATCAAAATCTGACGAACCGCGGAAGGCGTTGTGATCGTAAGGATTCAGCATGATGCCGCCCCAGGTACCCCGTCCCGATTCCGCCCCACCTCCGTTATCGATGGAATGCGAGAGAGTGTAGTTGAAATCGAAAGCGACGCCCTTGCTAAGCGCTTTCCTGACAGTGACCGTGGCGCTGTGGTAGCTCGCCGACCCGTTGTTTGTCCATGCGTTCAGGCTGCTCTGCTGAGGTGCGTAGAAGGTCCAGCACCCTGGCGCTGAAATGCAGTTTGAAAACGACTGGCCATTGACCGTTTGCAGACGGTCTGCCTGATTCAGCGTATCCGTATCACTCAGCCCGTTTGTAAGAAGCAGGTACATATAATTTGCGGAAGCACTGCCCGGGAAGAACAGATTACCGATCTTGGAAAAATACTTTTCGACGAAGGCGTTGTTGGGCACGAGGGATGGATTCGCTGCCACCTGTTTGGCGACCGAAGAAGTGGCGTTTATATTGTTGCCGGAAAGTTGCAGGAAGACATTGCGCATTGCCTTCTGAGTGCCACCGAGAGTGGCGCCGCTTGAAGGATCTTTGAAGTTCCAATTCACTCCGCCGATGTCGTTCTGGATGAGCAGAGCGTGAGAGAGACGGCCCTGATAACCGACTTCCACCGTAATTCCACCCTTGATTGGACGCACAACGGAGGCGTTGATGACGTATGAGTAGGGCGTTTTCAGATCGGAGTTGATGCCGACATAGGTGCAGCAAACCGCTGCCACGTTCGGCGGCTGAAAGGGAAAGGTATGCGTTGACGCGGCGGGAAGTGCCGGGAACGACCCGTTGTACCGCGGTGCCGAGCTGAAGTTGAACGATCCGAGAATATCGTTTTCCGTTAAGCCGAATGAATTAGCGGTATCGAATTGAACCGCCATGTCACTGCCGAAGCGGTCGTAGGCGATGGCAGCGCCGCCACGGAACACGCCGCCCTTGCCAAGAATCCTGCTTGCCAGCCCCCGGTCTCCCTGCGGGCTGTAAGCGAATGCCAGGCGAGGTGTGAAGTTCTTTGTGTTCCGCGCGAACCAACTCGCTTTCCCGTTAGCCGGCCCCACAAACTGATAGGACTCGGCCGGCGTGGATTGAAATGACGGAATCCCGGCCGCCGCCCCGTCAAGCCGTGCGGCCCAATAATCCTGGAGCGGGACCACCGGTGCTACCTGCAGTCCATTGGTCTCCCACGGCGGAGAATTGTTTTCATAGCGCAAGCCGCCGGTGAGTGTCAGGCCGGGTTTCACGCGCCAGCTGTCTGATACAAAGAAATCGTATTCATTGCTCGCAAAATTGCGCACCGCAGGCTTGCCGATCGCCTGTGCGTTACCGGAATGGTCGTAGATATAGTTGATAGAGCCACCCGAGATTAAGCCCAATAAGTCGCCGCCCGCACGGGTTACCGCCTGGCTGTTCGACATGGTGGAATCGACCCCCTTCGCATTCAGATAGCCTTGGACAGAGGAAATCCAGTCACTGCCAAGACCAGTAAGGCTGCCGCGGCTGAAGGAATAGCCAGGCCAGGAGTTGGTGAAGTTGCTGTACCCGTTCCGGACGAATCTGATGTTCGTGCCGGTTGTCACGGAGTGCCTGCCTTTGTTCCACGTAAGTGTGTCGGTGAAGTTATAGGTTGGAGCGATGCGAACATAGCCACGGGTTGAATAATTTACGAACGGGTCGATACTGTCGACGCTGAACGCGGTGCCAGTTGGGCCGGTTTGGTTATTTCCGATCCTCGTGAGGCCAAAAGACATTACGTTGACCAGCATCGGAGTCAGCACACCCGTATAGTTGACGGAGATGCCCCTGCTGTTGTTCAGGAGAACGTTGTTCACAGGTTGTCCGGGAAAAGATTGTGGATTCAGCGTTTCGCTGTTTCCTGCCAGTGTGCCGCGTACGGAGAGAAGGTGGTGGCCCGTACTATCGAGCTGGAAATCCATTTTGCCGACGTATGCGTTATAGGTCAGGTTTTGTGGTGCGTTAAAACGGTAACCCACAAAGTTCAGACCGGAATCGTAACCAGTGGAAGCATCGTTTCCGACCGGATATTGATTCAGCAGTGTAAGAATCGCCGGGCTTACGCCGATGTGCTGTGGATCTATGGCTTTGAGATCGTTCGCAGAGAGCGAGGTAATTGAGCCGTTGCTGTTCTGGAACGTGAGCGTCCCCTGCCGCATCGCGGCGGAAGGCACGCGCCCAAGCTGGCTGTTGGCGCTGCGGTCCAGCCGTTTTTCATAATTAAAAAAGAAAAACACGCGTTGCTTTTTGATGGGTCCGCCCACGGAAAACCCAAACTGATTCCGAATTAACGGTTGCCGTGCGACACCGGATCGATTGTTGAACCAGTCGTTGGCGGAAAACAGGGTATTCCGGTTAAATTCGTAAGCGGAGCCGTGCAGTCGGTTGGTCCCACTTTTAGTGACGAGTGTCACTTGACCTCCGGAACTCCTGCCCAGTTCGGCTCCTTCACCACCAACCGTCACGCGAAACTCCTGTACGGAATCGAGCGGAACCGGGAGTGCGGCGTTGAAGCCCGCCTTGCGATCGATTCCGTTACCGTTCAGCCCTGGTAACGACGTTTTGGTGCTGCTGCCGAGACCTCCGAGCCCGGAGTTCTGGTTGTCATTCACGTCTACGCCATCGAGCGTAATATTGTTTTGATCGCGACGCGCTCCCAACACCTCTCCGGATTGCGTGACGCCGGGTTGAAGACTGAGCAACTCGACAACATTGCGGGTCTGCAATGGAAGTTGGCGGACCTGCGTTTCGCTGAAAGCATTACCCACAGCGGCGTCCACCGTATTGATTTGACCAACTTCGATCTCCACGCTGACGCTCGAACTGACAGATCCAAGTTGCAAAACAAGGTTGAGCGTCGCCGGAGTGTTCACGCGTAGTTCCACTTCCTTCTGTGTGAGCACGGAGAACCCGGGTTTCTCGATGATCACGGTGTAAGATCCAGGCGGCACCTGAAGGAATTGATAATTTCCGGTCGAATCGCTGACCGCACTCCGGCGGAAGCCTGTCGCGCCATTTTCGAGGCTAACCTTTGCCAGGTCAATCAGGGCACCCTGCGGATCGGCTACACTGCCGCGTAGCGAAGTGGTTACTTGTCCCTGAACATTCATGCAGGCAGCAAATGCAAGCACTGCTGCAAGGGCTGGCCGTCGGGCGGAAGAAGAGGAAGTAGGCATCGCGTAGGGCTCCTGTATTGCTGAAGGAGGCTCGGTACGGCCGGGCACACCCTCAGCACTGAATTTCGGTTGAATTTGCCTGAACGAAACAACGGATACAAATCTGCCGACCGGAACTCAGCATGGAGACGGCGTTCTAGGCCGCAGAAAGGAGATCGGGGTTATCGAAGCGCTCACCCTGGAGCTTTGAGAAACGTTAGCACGATCCTTGCTTCTATTGCAATCCGTGGCACGTAATTGTATAAACATCGATCCACTACCATAAGGTGCCGCCGTAGAGTTGCCGCGGTGTTGACAGCTACAAACCCAGCGTGGTAGCGTTGCACCAAACCTTCCTGTTCAAGGTCCCGCAAAATGGCCACCTCGTTCGCTAATGCGCTCGGTACGCGCAGGCTGACTTCCGATTCCTGAGATCGATTGAATCTACGCCGGGCTGATACGCCCAGCGTCCCATTTCTTAAGCGAACCCCGTTTGTTCCGAAACTGTCCGCTATGAGACGGACTGGGAAGAACTACAAATGAAACGTTGCTCGCGCTTCACGCTCTGCACATCTCTCTTTATCCTTTCTCTCCCGTGCTTTTCTGCGCAGGAACAAACTGACTTCTTTGAAAACCGAATTCGGCCGGTGCTGGCACAAAACTGCTTCGCCTGTCACACGAATTCGAAAATGGGGGGCCTGCGGCTTGATTCGCGCGAAGGGCTGCTTCAGGGCGGCAAGACGGGTCCTGCGGTTGTGCCGGGGGCACCTGAAAAGAGTCTGCTGATTACGGCGCTTCGCCAGACCACCGAACTTAAGATGCCGCGTAATGGTCACTTGACCGACGCGCAGATCGCCGACGTCTCTGCCTGGATCAAAGACGGAGTGGCATGGCCGGATGCAGTGACAACCAGCCAAAGCACGGAGTACGTTATCCGGCCAGAGCAGCGGCAGTTCTGGTCTATTCAGCCGGTTGCGAAGGTAGTCGCTCCAAAGGTCAAAGACGCTTCGTGGCCTCTCGGCGATATTGACCGGTTCGTACTGGCGCGGCTCGAAAGAGAAGGGATGAGACCAGTTGGAAACGCGGACCGCCGATCTCTTCTGCGACGCCTGAGTTTTGATCTGACGGGCCTTCCGCCAACCTACGACGAAGTAAAAACGTTCGAAGCCGACAAATCGCCGAACGCCTACGAAAAGATTGTAGACCGTCTGCTGGCCTCACCACACTACGGCGAAACCTGGGGACGCCACTGGCTTGATGTGGTTCGGTACGCCGAGGACGATTATCGGATCGCTCAGAAAGACATGCATTCCGAGAAATATAAGTTCGCCTACACATATCGCGACTGGGTCATCGAATCTCTGAACTCAGATATGCCTTACGGCACCTTCGTCAAGGCGCAGCTTGCTGCAGACCAGATGGACGAGAAGGTCCGGGACAAGATGCTTCCCGCACTCGGAATGAACGGCTTGGGAGTCTGGCAGTTCAATGATAATCCCGCCGCAATTGAACGTGCAGAAGAGTGGAACGACAAGGTCGATACCACGTCGAAAGCTCTGCTCGGGTTGACCGTTGGGTGCGCGCGCTGCCACGACCACAAGTACGATCCAATTCCGCAGAAGGATTATTACCGGCTCGCGAGCGTTTTTGCCAGCACAACCTTTCATGCGTTTCCGTTAGCTGCGAAGAACGTGGTCGACGAGTACGATGCGAAGAAGAAAGAGCTTGAGGAGAAAGAGAAAGATCGGAAGAACTTCACGGACCAGCTTTCGGAACTTCAGGCCAGAGCACTCTTCGCTCAGACAGAGGATTATATGGTCGCCGCATGGCGCGTGGGTTCTGAGAAAGACGCTACGGTCGCCAGCATCTCGGACAAGTACCGGCTGGATCCGGAGATGCTCGACCGGTGGACGGCATTCCTGAAGAAGAAACCGTTTAACTACTCGTATCTCACGCCCTGGCAGAAGATGGTCGCCGATGGTGGCGATGTTGATCAGGCGAAGACTCTGGCACACACTTTCTACCAAAAGGCTGCTGCCATTGACAAAGAGCACACGAAGCTCAAGACGGATCAGGAAGAGCAACTCGCAAAGCTGAAGAACCCCGATGAGCAGTTCGACCCGATGCCGAACGGGATCAAGCGTAAGCTGATCCAGCATCAGCTTGATCTCAAAGGCATGGACCGTGAAGCGAGCTATTTGTGGAAGGACATGTTCGAGACTGATCTGTCTGAGAACCCTATAAATGCCAACGCGGAGGGCGAGCGCAAGCCAGGTCTGTTCAAGCTGACTGACTGGTCTCTGCAGCGCAGATTGAGCCCGGATTTTTCAGCCCATTTGGATCGTACAAAGGCCGACATAGAAGGCTTCAAAAAAGCGATGCCGCCTGAGTACCCGGTAGCCTACGGAATCGCCGATCAGAAAGACCCAACCGACCTGAAGATCTTCGTTCGGGGCAATCCATATGTATTCGGCGAGGATGCTCCCCGGGGATTCCTGTCGATACTTTCTTCTACTGCGCCCAAGCCCTTCAGCAAGGGCAGTGGCCGTCTGGAACTGGCCGACGATATCATCAGCCAGCCGATTGCGATGCGGGTCATCGTGAACCGCATCTGGCGCTGGAACATGGGTACGGGCATTGTTGAAACTCCGAACAACTTCGGATTCGCCGGTGACCGGCCTACCGACCCGCAACTGCTCGAATATCTAACGTCAAAGTTCGTCTCAGGGGGCATGTCCTTCAAGAAACTCACCAAAGAAATCGTGATGTCGCGAACGTACCAGCTCAGTTCGGCGCCGGCGGAAGCGAACATTGCAAAGGATGCGGACAATCGTCTGTATTGGCGCGCGAACCGGCGGCGTTTGGAAGCCGAAGGTATATGGGACAGCCTGCTGTCGGCATCGGGCAAACTCGATCAGAGCAAAATCGGGGGAGCTTCGGAAGAACTGGATGGAAAGATGGTGCGGCGAGGACTCTACGGTCGCATTAGCCGCGTATTCCCGAATGAGTTCCAGACATTGTTCGATTTTCCGCTCCCCACGCTCTCAGCTGAGCGCCGCTATGCCACGAATGTCGCGCTTCAGCGTCTCTACTTCCTCAACAACGAAGTGGTCCACAAGCAGGCCTCGGCAATGGCGGAGGTCGTGAAAAAAGCCGGCGCCGAGGATGCACAGGTGAAGAGGGCCTTCGAGATTGCGTACCAGCGCGACCCCTCGGGGGACGAACTTGCTGCCTCGCTGGGACTGCTGCATGAATCTCCCGTGCAGGAGGCCGAACCAGCGCCATCGCGTGTCGCCGCACCATCCCGCTCCATGGGCATCGCCGCGAAGCCCGAGCTCGGTTCCGCTGTGCCTGAACCCGTGGTGGAGACTCCGAAGAAGACTGCAGTTAAACCCGAGTCGCCCCTTGAAGCACTGTGCTGGGCGCTGCTCAGCTCGAACGAATTCCTGTTCCTGAATTAGAGGAGAAACAAATGGCCTGCAATCACACTCCAAGACCGTTGACGCGCCGCGAAGCTCTCACCCAGGTGGGTGGGGGCTTCGGTCTGGTCGCCTTCGCGAACATGATTAATTCTTCCGTGGCGAAGGCGGAAACCAACTCGGGCGGCCTTCCGGGCGCACTGAAAACCCTGCATTTCAAGCCGCGTGCCAAAAGGGTGATCTTCCTGTTCTCAAACGGTGGCATGTCGCACGTAGATACGTTCGATCACAAGCCGATGCTCGCAAAGTACGATGGCCAGCCCTTGCCTGGAGGCGCCATTCTCACTCAACGCAAGACAGGCAATCTGATGAAATCTCCGTACCAGTTTCAGCGGTACGGTAAGGCTGACACCATGGTGAGCGAGTTGTGGCCGAATGTGGGTGGCATCTCGGACAAAATCTGCGTTGTCAATTCCATGTACGCGGACATCCCGAATCACGAGCCCAGCATCACCCTTATGAACACGGGGGCGAACGTCATCGGGCGGCCTTCACTTGGCTCCTGGATCACGTATGGACTGGGGAGCGAAAACCAAAACCTTCCTGGCTATGTTGTGCTGTGCCCCTCACAACCGATCACTATTGGAACGCCGCTCTGGAGTTCTGCCTTTCTGCCTGCCATGTATCAGGGCACGTATGTGAAGAACGAGTGGATCGAAGGAGAGCCGTTTAAGGCAGCGAAGGTGATTCCAAACGTCACCAACTCCGACATCACAGCTGCAGTTCAGCGGCGCGATCTGAAATTCCTGAACAAGCTGAACGCAATGAATCTCGAGAAAGTGGGCGAGAAGGATTCGCAACTCGAGGCTTCTATCAAAACGATGGAAACAGCATTCGCCATGCAGACATCAGCACCTGAAGTCTTCGACGTCAGCAAGGAAAGCAAGGCCGTTCTCGATATGTATGGCCCCGGCAGCACTGCGCTCGGGTGCCTGATGGCCGTGCGGCTGGCCGAAAAAGGCGTTCGCATGGTGCAGGTGTACTACAGCAAGGGTGATCCGTGGGATGCACACGCGGACATCATGTCCTACAAGAAGCTCGCGAAGGACTCGGATCGTCCGTTTGCCGCAGTCGTCAGGGATCTGGAACAGCGCGGCATGCTCGAAGACACTCTGGTGATTGGCGGCACTGAGTTTGGCCGCACGCCGGCTCTGCAGACAGCCAACGACATGGTTGGCAACGGCGTGGTGAACGGGCGCGATCACAACCACTATGGATTTTCGCTCTGGCTCGCCGGCGGCGGCATCAAGGGCGGCATTGTTCATGGCGCAACGGACGATTTCGGCTATAAAGCTGTCGAAAAGAAGGTACATGTACACGATCTGCACGCCACGATTCTGTATCTGCTCGGGATCGATCATCTGAAGCTTACATATCCGTACAGTGGCCGTGAATTTCGCCTCACAGACACAGCCGGAGAGGTGGTTCATGACATCATCGCGTAACGCCGCTTATTTAATCGGTGGCCTCCTCACCGCTGGCTGTGCGATGTCGGGACAGCAAGGCCCGCCTGCGGTACAGGTGCAGAAACCCGGGGTGCCCGGTGTTCAGGCCCCAATGGCCTACCTCATTCCGGACGCCCAGTACAAAATCGAGGCAAACGGAATCAAGGGCGGTCCGGACTGGCTCGCGATTACGCCCGAAGCTGCCTACACCAACAGCAGGGGCACCGATATGGTCTTTCGGATGGACCCCGCCTCCGACAAGGTTGTTGCGGCGATCCCGGTCAAGAAGCCCTGTTCAGGATTCGTAATCGCAGCGGGAACACTGTGGTCTCCAAGCTGTGAAGAGAATGTCATTTATCGCATCGATCTCAAGACGAACGAAGTGGTGGCTAAGGTCCCGGTCGGGCCGGCCAACACCGAAGGTGGTATTGCATTCGGCGCCGGGTCGGCCTGGATGCCGAGCGATCCCAAAGGCCTTGTCTCACGTCTCGATCCAGCCACTAACAAAGTGATCGCTTCCATCAAGGTTCCTCCGGGTTCCTTTACGGCGGTCTATGGATACAACCTGGTGTGGGTGTCGAGTACGGAAAAGAGTGTGGTCAGCGTAATCCACCCGGCCACGAATACAGTGATCGCTGAGATCCCCGTCGATAAGAACCCCCGCTTTATGGCCGTTGGGGAGGGATATGTCTGGACGTTGAATCAGGGAACGGGCACAGTGTCGAAGATCGATCCCCGCTTGATGAAAGTCGTTGCCACTATTGATGCTGGTGTGCCCGGTACGGGCGGCGATATCGCCACTGGCGAGGGTGCCGTTTGGGTGACGCAGAAGACCATCCCGATAACAAAGATCGACCCGTCGGCCAATGCGGTTACGGCTCAGCTTACCGGTCCTGGCGGAGATGCCATGCGCATCGGACTCGGTTACATCTGGCTTTCCAACGGTCGGGAGGGCAAAGTGTGGAGATTCGTTCCCTCTAAGGTCACTTCAGTGACGCCGCACGCGTGGACGGAGGAGGCGCAGAAGTCGGACCTGAACGGCGACGGCAAGCCCGATATCCTGGTGGAGGATTTGGCGACGTTCATACCCGGCGAGCCCGCGCGCTTCCGCATGAAGCTTTTGAATCCGGCTGTGGGCGACTCCTTCGTTCTGAAGACCGTGCTGAATGGAAAAGAGTTTAAGAACGCGTTCACCCGGAACGGACACGAATGGACCGCGACGCTTGCTTCAACGGAGCCGCGCTGGATTCACTACTCCGTGTGCATTGCTCAAAGCTCGACCTGCACGCCTGCATTGGTTGTGGCATCGCCCACCACCTCAGCGGCATATGCCCTTGGGAAGGTCAAGTTCGTTCCGGACACGTTCATGGTGCCGCCGCCGCCCTCCGTTCGCGATTACACCTGGAACATCCTCGAACCAGAAATCCTGAAGCAGGACTATGGCGCACTGGAGCATGCGGTAGGACGATCCGGTCCGATGCACAGCACGCTGGATGAAGACTATGGAGAACTTAAGCGTCATCGCTGGGAGTTCGAGCGCCATACCTCCTTCGCCTATGGAGTGCTGACGGCCGATGGTACCGAAGAGATTGCCTGCGTCTATGTCAACCCGAGCAAGAAACAAGGGTACGACGCCACCGTTCGATTCCTGATTACGGAACGTGCGGTAAGAGAGAACCTCGAGCCGCAACTGAAAGAAGCGGTGCGCCAATGGATTAAGAACGACTGGCCATTCGCCAAGGTTGCGTTCCCCGGAGTAGACGTTCCCATGACCACCTGGAACGCTTTGCCTGATGCAGCGCGATAAACGGATGCGAACGGAAACGCGGCATCGGCGGGCAGTGGTCGCCTGCCTTGCGGCAGTCGGGTGCGCGCTCGCTTCGGAACCCGACGGCGCGGGACTGCAGCCCGGCTCTCTTGCCGCGCCCTGGCTCACGGGCGGGCCGAATTGTCTGACCGTTCCGGATTGGCAGGTGCATGCGTATAACGAGAACTTCTATATTCTTCGCGAGTCCGGCTGTATCAATGCCGAGAAGCCGTTTCTCTATCTGATCTTCGGGAACGACAGGGCACTGCTGGAAGACACGGGTGTTGGCGTCGTTCCGACAGCGCCGGTCATTATGAATTTGATCGGGACATGGGCGAAGAGAAACAAGCGAGCGCCTGTCCCGCTTGTAGTCATACATTCCCATGCCCATGGAGACCACACGGCCGGGGACAAACAGTTTCAAGGTCTTGCGAATGTGCAGTTCGTGGCGGCTACGCCGGCCGAGGTCGCGAAAGCCGCCGGCATCGCGAACTGGCCGTCGGGCCTCGGCACAATCGATCTGGGCGGTCGCGTTGTGGATGTTATTCCGATCCCGGGCCACAATGACGCCAGCATAGCCCTCTACGATCGTTTAACGGGAAACCTGATGACCGGCGATAGCCTGTATCCCGGCCGCCTCTACGTTCCTGCGGCCGACATTCCCACCTACGCTGCGAGCGCGCGCCGTCTGGTGGACTTTGTCACAAACCACCCGATTGCTCATGTGCTGGGCACTCATATCGAACAGGGCAGCCAGCCCTACTTCGATTACCCGAGAGGTACGGTTTATCAGCCGAACGAGCACGCCCTGGAACTCTCCCGCGCCCACGTGCTCGAACTCAATGAAGCCTTCCTGAAATTAGACGGCAAGCCGGAGAACGTAGTGTTCCCCGATTTCGCGGTCATCCCACGTGTGCCGAATGTGACGATGTCTCCCACCGTGCAAGCGGGCGATGGGCTGGGCCTGCAGCCAGGCATCGTTCCGGCCAAGTGGAAAACCGGCGGACCCGATTGTCTGACCGTGCCCGACTGGCAGGTGAAGGAGTATAACGAAGACTTCTACATACTTCGTGAATCCGGATGTATTCACTATGAGAAGCCCTTCCTTTACCTCATCTTCGGACGCGATAAAGCCTTGCTTGAGGACACCGGCGTCGCCGACGTCCAGACCGCCCCTGTGATAACCAACCTGATAGATGCATGGGCCAAGAAGAAGAACCGTGCGCCGGTGCCTCTGGTCGTAATTCATTCGCATGCGCATGGCGATCATATCGCTGGCGACAAACAGTTTCAGGCACTGCCGAATGTTCGGTTCATCGCGGCGGACCCGGCCGAGATACAGAAAGCCGCAGGTATCGCGCGCTGGCCGTCAGATACCGGTCAGATCGATTTGGGGAACCGTATTGTGGACGTGATTCCAATCCCAGGCCACAATGACGCGAGTATTGCGCTTTATGACAGGCTTACCGGGAACCTGCTTACCGGTGACAGCCTCTATCCAGGGCGGCTCTCCGTTTCGGAAGCCGACCTTCCCGTGTTCACGGAAAGCGCGCGGCGACTTGCCGACTTCGTTCGCGTTCACCCGGTGGCCCATGTACTTGGGACTCACATCGAACAAACGCGCACACCGTACCTGGATTACCCCAGAGGTACTGCCTGGCAGCCAGAGGAACATTCTTTGGAGTTGGCCAGAGCTCACGTTTTCGAACTCAACGAAGCCTTCCTTTCGATGCACGGCAAACTGCAAAAAGTCGCATTGCCGGATTTCACCGTTGTACCCAGAGCGCCGGTAAAGGCGCCCGCAGCCGCCGCAAAGAAACACTAACCTCCGGAAGTGAATGGCGCCCATGAAGAAGGCACTCCGATGGTGCAGGGCCATGACCGGCGTCTATATTCGTTTATCGCATCGCCTGCCGGCACACGGTGGTATCACACCCATGCCATGGCTGGCCACAACCTGAAGATCGGCACTTACTGGGGCCAGTTCGGCATGTGCATAGTGGAACCCGCCAGTAACCCGGCCCGGTACGATGTGGAAATGCCGCTGATGCTCCACGAGTTTGATCCGTACTTCGCGGCTGCGGACCAGATGGATCTCAGTTACAAAGTATTTACCGTAAACGAAAAAACGCTGGACGCCGGTTAGCCCGTGCGCGTGCGCTCCGGACAGCGCGCTCTTGTTCGCGTCGTGAATGCCAGCGCAACGCTGGAGCATACAGTGGCGCCGGCGGGCGATACTGTTCAGGTAATTGCATTGGGCGGAAACCCCGTCGCGGCATCTCAACCGGTTCCGGGGCTGCGGCTGGCGCAGGGTGAGCGTGCCGACGCGATCGGTGAAATGAAGAACCCAGGCGTGTCGATCTTTGGTGAGACAAATCCCACGCAGCGCGCAACTGGCGCACGTTGCGCGAATTCCATCATCATAGAGCCGGGCAAAGACGGCAATCGGGGGGCTATCAACGGCAAATCGTATCCCCCTACAGACGATATCCTTTTGCACAAGGGCCGTCGCAACCGTCTGGTTTTCGACAACCACGGCCCGATGGACCACCCGGTGCATCTCCACAGGCACACCTTCGAGATCACAAGACTTGTAGGAGAGAGATGTGTCCGGGTATTTAAAGACGTCGTGCTCGTGCCTGCCCGTACCAGCGTGGAAGCCGACATCCTGGAGAACAATCCAGGTCCGGCATTGTTCCAATGTCACCAGCAATTTCACATGGACTTCCGTTTTATGGCGCTCATGCATTATGCGGAGTAGTCCCTGCAATGATCGCCGCTCACAACACTCGCAGAGAGCGCCCGTTCGCAGCCTGGCGCGCCTGCGCAAAAGAACCCGCCCATTTTGCGTATTTGTCAGGCCGATTCTTTGGATCGTGTTGAGAATTCAGCTGATCTTACTGACTCTGCTGCAGAGTTGCGACAGGATCGCAATAGATCCGCCAAACATTTCGTCAGACGGACAGATCCGTGAATACCTGAGACTGGCTGTCGGGCTGGGCGAACGCGACCCGGACGCGCTCGATTATTACTACGGACCTGAGGAGTGGGTAGCGGACATTCGCAGGACGCCGCCCACACTTTTCATGATCCGAAAGGCCGCGCGCGACGCTGCCGCGCATCTGGAAGGTGGGGCCGGAGATCACCGGGAGTTTCTGGTGCGCCAATTGCGTGCCATCGAAGCCCGCGCCGATTTGCTCCTGGGGGGGAGACGTTCTTTTTCTGAGGAAGCGCGGGTATTTTTTGGGATTGCCGAAATACCTCCGGGCTCCGATACTGCACCGCTGCTGCAGAGCATCGACGCTTTGCTGGGAGGGAATAATAAACACGCAGAGCGACCTCTGGCGGCGCGGTACGCGGTATTCGACAGCAGATTCACAATACCTGCCGAACGCTTGCCGCAGGTAATGTCTCGAGCTCTGGAGGAGTGCCGTGTGCGAACGGCGATGCATCTGGAACTTCCGCCCGGCGAGAAAGTAAGCCTGGAATACGTCCACAACAAAGCATGGAGCGCCTATAGTTCCTACCGCGGAAATTATCTGAGCGTGATCGAGGTCAACACCGATCTTGCACTAACGGTGGACCGCGCGCTCTCGTTGGCGTGCCACGAGGGCTATCCAGGGCACCACGTCTTCAACTCGCTGACCGAGCAGCGACTGGTTCGGACGAAGCTCCGACCAGCCCTTGCCGCACAACTGACTTTCAGCCCTCAGTCCCTCGTTTCCGAAGGTGCGGCCTCCGTTGCGCCGGAACTTGCATTTTCCCAGGAAGAAAGAGTTCTTTTCGAGAAGAAAGTACTCTTTCCGCTTGCCGGGCTCAGCAGTGAAGAGGCAGATCGCGACTTAAAGGTGAACGGTCTGATCGATGCTCTGCACCCCACGGAACTGGGAATCGCGCGGCGGTATCTGGACGGTGAACTGGAGTTTGTGCGGGCGGCAGAGGCCTTCCGTGATGAAGTCACGATGCCCGACGCAGAGGCGACGCTCCGTTACCTGAACCAATACCGAAGTTACGTCGTGACGTATACGCTGGGCAGGGATCTGGTGCGAAGCTGGCTGGAGCGGCGGGCGCACAAACGGAACGACGGCAAGGGAATGTGGGGAGCGTTGGAGGACCTCATCGCGAGACCGGAAGCATTGTTCCACTGATCGAAGCCACTCGCCTCCGCATGTTATGTCTCCGGCCTTTTATTGCTCCCGAACGGCGGGCGTTGTACACTATTGCATCGGGGGAGAGACCATCCGGCTCCCGGCTGGCACCGAAGGGGCAAGTGGCGCACCGATATCGCCGCGAAACTCTCAGGTAAAAAGACCCCGTGACCGCGACCTCTGGAACGCCCGAACAACCCACAGCGTTGTGGGCCCCTTCGACACGGCAACCTGGCCGTTCACTCTCCGCGTGAGCGTCGGACAGGACAGCGCGACAGAGATCCCCACCTGAGTTTTACAAGAGTACCCGTCTACTCATCTTTCCGTTTCGACGCTCAGCTAAGAGGAACGCAATCATGTCGGTTATCTCGATTCACGAACTAACGAAGACCTATCAGATGAGCGAGATCTCCGTGCATGCGCTGCGTGGCATCTCGATCGATATCAAGGCTGGTGAATTTGTGGCGGTCGTCGGTCCATCCGGATCGGGCAAGTCCACCCTGATGCATATACTTGGCTGCCTCGACCGCCCCACCAGCGGCCAGTATTTTCTGGAAGGCCGGGACGTCTCTCAGCTGAATGACGATGAGCTTTCGAGAGTACGAAACCGGATGATCGGATTTGTCTTCCAGGGCTTTAATCTGCTCTCGCGGACGTCCGCTTTGGAGAACGTGGAGCTTCCTCTTCTGTACAGTGACATCAACATCAGCGTCACGGAGCGCCGCCGACGCGCGCTTGAAGCTCTCGAAGCGGTTGGCCTTTCAGAACGGACAGGCCATCATCCGAATCAACTGTCCGGAGGGCAGCAGCAGCGTGTCGCCATCGCCCGCGCGCTGCTGAACGCGCCTTCCCTCATCCTGGCCGATGAGCCTACCGGAAATCTCGACAGCCGAACGAGCGTGGAAGTGATGCAGATCTTTCAGGAC
>JAUZEU010000354.1 GCA_030838885.1 Bryobacterales bacterium
AAGCTGTTTGTGTACATGGTGTGATTGCCAGTCAGAAAGTCGGTTGAATTACTGCAAACCTGCATCGAAAGACGTGATTGGTCCCAGGCCCTTAACAGCCCTCCCGTCCTTGCCCACGGCCGGCAGCGGGAGCAGGTTGTCCATTGCCTGTCCGTTGAAATCCTGCTTCCATACTCTGTTTTGATCGCCGACTTCGCCGTTGGGGATTATCAGCGAGGGATGATCAAACGGCGCCTTTTCCCAGCGGACACGCTCGTCGGTAAGGGATTTCAAAAACGCAACGAGGTTTGCAATGTCCTGCGGTTGCAGGCCGAGTGGCTGAATGGCAGGGGCAAGGTTGGCCGCGTTCGGACCATAGCCCGATGTGTCCGCGCCCGGGGCACCGCGACGATCGCCGCCCCTGTTATAGAACTCAATCACCTGCTCAAGCGTTGACCTGCTGCCGTTGTGGAAGTACGGTCCGGTCAACTCCACATTCCTCAAGGTGGGAGTCTTGAACGAGCCATCTACAGCGTCACGGAATGTGCGGCTTATTCCCTGGCAAGGAAGAACCTGGAAATTGCAGGCATTCACGTAGAACTGATCGAGAGGAACGAAAAAGAAATGGTTGGTGGAAACGTCGGGCGGCGCCATGCCTTTCGCCGCTCGGGTGAACGAAAGCGAGTTCCCGAACGGGTCAGCACCGCCAAGTCCGATGTCGTCCCCCGGAGGGCGAACTCCAATGTTGTAGAAGCCGCTGTCATACAGGGCGGCGTTCCCGTCGCCCATGAGCATGTGCTCGACCAGACTACCCTGAGAATTGTTAGTGATCAACTGACTTGTGGCGGCGCCCGTGAACTCCGCCCCCTTGTGACAGAAGCTACAGCCTCCCTTGCCCATGAATACCCGGGTCAATCCGTACAGCGCCTCGGGAGACATTGCCGTGCGATTGCCGTCCTTGTACTGGTCGAAGGGGCTGTTGTCAGAAACCAGTGTAGCCTCGTACATTTGGATAGAAAGCCCCCAAAACAGAGAGAAATTGTTTTCCATTTGCGTATAGCCATTCCACATGGCCCTCGAGGACCAGTACTTCTGGTTGAACGCTTTCATGATCAGATCCCTGTAAGTGGTTGTCAGCCCCAGGAATCTTCCTGCATACGGTGCGAGTACGCTGTCAGTGGGGTCCACGCTTTGTAACTGCAGCGGAGTCATGCCCAGGAGCTTGTGACCAAGGTTCTCGAACACCCGGCCGGAACACGACATCTCCAGGTCGCTCAGAGCTGGCCCGACGGCCTGTGAAGCAAGGCTGGAATTGGCGATGGATACATACTCCGGACTCAGGGCACCTGCCGCATCCGCAGCCAGAATGCTGGCTGTGCTGTCTCTGGGGCCGAAGGGATTTCGTCCGTTGAAAATGTCATTGGCGCGCCCGTCCCAGAAGTTCCGGTAATTGAAGACCGCATTGATGACTGTCGGTGTGTTCCGGGGTTCCACCTGGCGCACACCGATGTGCCCGACACTGAAAATACCCACTTGTTTCGAACTGCTGCACTGATCGAGAAAGATGAGGGGGACCGTGGCAGTGAACTGGCTGCGGAAGGCACCCTGCGAGGAGGCGACATCGTCAGTATCGAAGACTACTGCAGAGTTCCGGTCGAGAGGATTAGCAAGCTGGCGAAACGGGAAGTCGGCCCGTTTCAAAGTGTAATTGGGGCCCCCGTTCGGCGGGACACCGCCCTTATGCAGACGATTGGACGCGGTCTTATTAAATGTCTGGCTGACAGTGCCACCCAGCTGGTTTCGCAGGCCGGGGTTTAGCTGGTTCGTCGTGCGGTTATCAGCGCCGGCGTGGAAGTGACAACTAGCGCAGGCCAGCCCGTCGCTGCCTGCCTGTTGTTCCCAGAACAGCGCCTTGCCGAGTACGATGGCCGCGTTTCTGTCTACGACGTATTGACTCAGGTTTAGAGGCTCCGGAACCTGTACGGTTTTGAGCGACCCGGGCTCAGGCGGCGGGTCAGGCGGGAACCCCTGCTGCTGTGCCGGAGCAGCAGCGGCCAGTGCCAGCAAAGCAAGTGATGCGGGGATGATAGGTGTCTGCTTACCATCGACCGCGAGGAATTTCCTGACAAAAGCAGCGAACCAGGAACTAACTGGCTTGTCTTGCAAACTGACCGATTTGTATGTCATGATACCTGCGATTCCGTGCGCAATAATCCACTTAGACTTTGAAAACGTCTGAGCTATCTTCTGTAGGTCCGCACTTTACGTACTCTTGAAGTCATTTCGCTACGGAAGTTTACAATTCGGAAACATCTTGCGCGACTGGGCTGACGCCAAGTTATACTCACTAAGTTAAAGCGCCAAACGCGTGAAATCGGGGTCGTCACCCCTGAGCGGTTTCGACGCGACTGCGGTGTTTTCGGTGCGTTATTACCCGCAGGCGCCGCTTGCTGGAGGTGTGCAGATGTCAAGCGAGGGAGGCACAAATGAGAGCGACGACAGTGCCGCCGCCGATTATCCGATCGCGCAGGTATCCGCAGTCCTTGAGCAGTTAAGGTCCGGCGATCATGAATCCACAGCCAAGCTACTACCCCTGGTTTATAACGAACTTCGGAAACTTGCCAATACCCTCCTTCGGCGGGAACGCTCCGATCATACGTTGCAGGCCACAGCTTTAGTGCACGAAACTTTTCTGCGCCTGTCGGGCCAAAGCGAACGGGTGTGGCGAGACAGAGCGCATTTTATTGGCTTCGCAGCACACAGCATGCGGCAGATACTGGTAGACCATGCACGCACCTCCAGAGCTGCGAAGCGGGTACCCGCGGCTAACAAGATCTCACTGGATCAGGGAGTAGTGTCATGTCAGGAGCGTTCCGGCGAATTATTGGCGCTGGATGATGCGCTCAATCGGCTTGCTGAGTTGTCAGAGCGCCAGAGTCGCATTGTCGAACTCCGGTTTTTCGGCGGACTGACGGTGGAAGAGGCAGCAGAAGTGCTTGGAATTTCGGAAAAGACAGTAAAGCGGGAATGGAGCCTGGCCCGCGCCTGGCTCTACAGCGAGTTGAGGAGAGTTTGAGTTTGTTCCGATCATGGCACCGGGTTTCCGAGATCTTTGGTGAAGCGCTGGACCGCGCACCTGCTGAAAGGGCCGAATTTATTGCCGGAGCCACCAGTGACGATCCCGATATTGGGGCTGAAGTAGAGCGTCTTCTTGCTGCACACGAAGAAGCCGGGGAGTTTATCTCTGAGCCAGTGTTTCCCGACGCTGAGGCACACGAGCAGCAATCCAGGTTCATGCCCGGCGAACTCCTGGCAGATCGATTCAGGCTCATACGCTTTATAAATAAAGGTGGGATGGGCGAAGTATACGAGGCGGAGGATTTAGAGCTTCACGAAAGAGTGGCGCTCAAGACTCTGCGACCTGACGTGCACACAACTGAAGGGACACTGCGCCGTTTTAAACAGGAGATCCAGCTCAGCAGGAAGATCACTCATCCGAATGTGTGCCGCGTTTTCGATATAGCCATTCACGACGATCTGAACCGGGGCATGCGAGTGAGATACCTGATCCTCGTTATGGAACTGCTGGATGGTGAGAATCTGTCGGAGAGGCTGGCGCGGAAGGGTCCTATGGGGACGCAGGAAGCCTTGCCGATTATCGAACAGATCGTCCACGCCCTTGGGGCTGCGCATGAGGCGGGCATCATCCATCGTGATTTCAAAAGTGCGAATGTGATGCTGACGCGGGTGCCCTGCTCCGGCGAGGTTCGGGCAGTAGTAACAGACTTCGGTCTGGCGCAGAGTGTGGAAGGCGACGATATCTCGCTTTACGGTTCAACAGTCCAGTTCGGCACGCCGGCATACATGGCGCCGGAACAACTGGAGGGGGGCAAAACCACGACGGCTGCCGATATATACGCGCTCGGTGTAGTGATGTATGAGATGGTCACCGGAAAGCAGGTTTTCACCGGTACTAATGCTTTGGCGGCCGGCATTAAGAAGCTTACGCAGAACGCCCCCTCACCCCGCACTCATGTGCCTGATCTTGATTGCAGGTGGGAAGCAACCATACTGCAGTGTCTAAAGCGAGATATGCACGATCGGCCTGCAACCGTGCGGGACGTGCTGATGCAACTCCGCACCTATTCCGACCCGCCCCGGCCGCAGCGCTGGCGGGCGATCCTGGCGGCGCTGACAATCCTCAGCCTGGTATTCGCTTTTTGCATTGCTTCTCTGCCGTTTCGGGCGTTACCTGGCCCGGAGGCTGCAAGGACCCGGTCGGTGGCGGTTCTTCGGTTCCAGAACGTGCCAGGACGCGAAAGCTCTGAATGGCTGGGGACGGCGCTCGCCGATGCCCTCACAATGGAACTTTCCGGGACAGAGAGTCTGCACGCGATACCGCGACAGCAGGTGGTGAGCACGAGGCAGGAAATTATGCCTGTCCGTACGGCCGGGCTGGACGTCCGGACTGTGGCCCGGATCGGCGACAATCTGCATGCAGAGTTTGTCGTGTATGGATTTTACTCGGAAGATGCCAGGGGCGCGATCAAACTGAACATACGTGTGCTGGCAGTCAGGGATCGGGCGGCGTCTTTCGATCTGGTGGAGACCGGGACAGAGCAGGGGATTTCCAAGTTAATTCTGAAAGCGGCACATGAACTCCGAAAGCGACTTGGAGCAGGAACAGCGGACATTGGAGACGAGTATGTTCGCTCATCGCTGCCGGGTCGGCGTGACGCAGCCCGGCTCTACTCCGAAGGCGTGCACCGGTTGAGGAGCAATGACTTTGCAGGAGCGCAGGAGCAACTGAGCAAAGCGGCTGAACTGGAACCTGGTTTTGCACTGACACACGCTTCTCTGGCCAGTTGCTGGTCGTCTTTGGGGTATGTTGAGAAGGCTCGGGACGAAGCGCGAAAGGCATTGGCGCTGTCCACCAGTCTGCCGTACGAAGAGCGGTTGCAGGTGGAAGCGCAGTATTTCGAAACCATCGCAGGCTGGAGCAAGGCTGCGGATTGCTATCAGAGACTGTGGCAGCTATACCCTGACGTTATCGAGTACGGGCTGCATTATGCGGGTGTGCTGAGGGCAGGCGGCAAATTCCGCGAGGCACTGGAGGTGATTGATTCGCTTCGCAAGCTTCCCTCACCGCTGGGCGACAACCCGCGAATCGACCTCTCCGAAGCGCGCCTGTACGGTTATTCCCATAATCCTGACCGGGAGTATAAACTCGCTCAAACGGCCGCCACCAAAGCGCTGGGGCAAAACCTGCTCCTTTGTCTGGCCGAGGCAAGGATGCTGGCTGGCCGTGCGCGTTTGGACGCCGGCGACGTTGACAGGGCTGTCGAACTCTTCGGTGAAGCAGAAGCAACGTATCGGGCAGCCGACTTCCGCGCCGGCGTCGCCCACGCACTCGACGCGCTCGGAATCGCTTTTAAGCAAAAGGGCAGATTTCCGGAGGCTCTGGGTCTTAACACCAAAGCTTTGACAATCTATCGCGAGATTGGGGACTCTGAGAGCACGACGGGCATTCTAAAGAGCAACGCCGAAATTTTTGCCCGGCAGGGACAATTCAGCTCTGCTGAGCACGCCCTTTCCGACGCTCTTACGGAATCGCGGGAGGCCGGCAATGCGAATCTGTCTGCAGGCGTTCTCAACAGCTGGGCAGACCTGCTGCAACAGAAGGGCGACGTCACACACGCAAACGAGAAAAGGCAACAGGCCCGAGACAGCGCTGTTACCGTTAACCCGACTTTTACCCGCTAACCACTTCTTCATTTTGATACCGCATTTGTCCCGGTACGGCATTAAATTCCCACGCGGCTCTCGAGGGCCGGCTCTTGTAAATTCGTGAGGACACCCGACATACACTTCACGAATTTTCCACCACACAGGCTGACCGGTACGCTGCGTCACGAACCATGGCCCAAGCCGTACTCCCTGCCGTCCCTCGCCTCCATACGACTGGTGCGCTCCATTCGGGTTCTGACAGAAACACTGTGCAATAACGTCCGGGGCGACACCGCCCAAGGGACCCCCGGAACAGATATCTTTCGCATTTGG
>JAUZEU010000362.1 GCA_030838885.1 Bryobacterales bacterium
TACAAGCTGAAAGCGGCGCTGGAAGAGATCTGCGAACTGAATCAGCAACTGCTGCGGGCCAAACCAGCGGCATCTGCGAAAAAGGGGCGCGGGAAATGATTCATCTCCGCCGCTCCGGCCAGCGCAGTTTCGCCGAAGGTCTGATTGAAGAAGAGATCGAAGATCTTGGGGAACCCTGGATGCGCCAGGCCGACAAGGTGCTGGAAGACGAGCAGTTGCTGACTGCCGTCTATGAAGCGCTGGTACGCCGCCATCCGAAGAGCCGTACGCGTGGGCGACTGGGCACGCCCGCCGAAATCGTGCTTCGAATGCTGTTGCTGAAGCACATCCGCAACTGGAGTTTCAACGTGGTCGAGCGGGAAGTGCGCGCCAATCTCTTATACAGGGAATTCACGCGCGTGGGCGGGGGCAAGGTACCCGACGCCAAAGCGCTCGGCCGCCAGGCACGGGCGTTGGGGCCGGATGTGATTAAACAACTCCATCAGCGCATGGTGGAACTGGCGGTCCGGAACAAAGTTGTTCAGGGCCGCAAAATGCGCGTGGATACGACCGTGGTCGAGACCAATATCCACTACCCCACCGACAGCACTCTTCTCGGTGACGGCACGCGTGTTCTGACCGGGCTGATGAAAAAGGTCACGGCGATTGCCGGCAGGGCTGGAACGAAACTGCGCGATCGCATGCGGAGTGTGGGCCGCCGCGTCATGGAAATCGCCCGCGCGGCGCGGGTCAAGGGCGACAAAGGCAAGGAGAAGCTGCAGCCGATCTACCGTAAACTGCTGGCTATCACGGGGCGCGTCATCACTCAGGCCAAACGCTTCTCGAGTGAGATTGCCAGCGGTGTGAAGCGCGCACGGGGCGCACGAAAGCGGGCAGCGCTGCAGCAACTGAAAAGCAAAATCGACATCATGGTGACCCGGACGCAGCAGGTGGTGAGGCAGACCAAAGCGCGGGTTCTGGACGGCAATGAGCACTTTGAAAGCAAGCTGCTTAGTGTGTTCGAGACTTCCACGGAAGTCATTCGCAAGGGTAAAGCGAGCAAGCCGACCGAGTTCGGCAAGATGGTGAAGATCCAGGAGGCCGAGAATCAGATCGTGATCGACTTCGAAGTTTATGACAAAAAGCCGAACGACAGCGACCTGCTGATCCCCTCCATCGAAACCCATCAGGCACGCACGGGGCGCACTCCTCATCTGGTTGCTGGCGATGCCGGATTCCACTCCGCGAAGAATGAGGCCAAAGCCCACCAAATGGGCGTCAAACGCGTTTCGGTCCCGAACCGGTCCACCAAAAGCGCCGCCCGCCGGCAACATCAGAAGCAGCGCTGGTTCAGGCAAGGTCAGAAGTGGAGAACCGGATGCGAGGGCAGAATCAGTGTGCTCAAACGGCGGCACGGCCTGACCAGATCACGCTACAAAGATGAGGCGGGCATGACGCGATGGGTAGGACTCGGCGTCATCGCCGATAACCTCATCAACATTGGAACCGCGATGGCCCGGTAACCCACTTCTCACAACCTGAACTCATCATGACCCCTGCGGAAACCCATCCGCAGGGGTTTTTTGTTTTTGCCTGCGACTTCAGATCCACCTATATGGCTCCAATTTTATGGCTCTACTTTCCAAAAATCGATTTTTGCGCCGGAAAGTAACTAAGGCAGCCTTGCGCCACTCGCATCTTCTCTCGGATCTTTTTGTCTTAGCGCGTGACACGTCAGGGCCATCTTACTGCGCTTCGCACAGTGAGGTCGGTGTCGAAGGAAGATCGCGACCTTGATTTCACCGTCGATCACTCGTCACCACCGCTGTGCCCCTCATCGTAAGTTCCTGATAGCACGTTCATCGGACCTGGCATGATGGTTGCCTTTTCATTGCATCATTTTCCGATCCTGTGCGCGGAAGCCACCGGACGGAGTGGGGGATTTCACATCTTCAACTGGGGCGCGCAATGACAACTTCGATTAGAGGAACACTGGCAACAGCAACATTTCTGGGCCTTCTCGCTTTGATTCCAGCGTGGGCTCAAACGGAAACCGGTCAAATCACTGGCGCAATACAAGATCAGACCGAAAGTGCGGTTCCAAACGCCACAGTAACCGTAACGTCGGTCAATACAGGGGCCGTCAGGACTGTAACAAGCGGCGCAGACGGCGGGTACACTTTTACTAATCTCCTTCCCGGTGTTTATACAATCGACGTATCCGTTCAGGGCTTTGCTTCAGCCCGGCGGCAGGTTACTGTCGCTGTCGGTGCTCGCGTCGGTCAGACGTTTACTTTGGAAGTAGGAACGACCTCCACAAGCTTTGAGGTCGCGGAAGCGGCGACGCAGGTTGATACCGAAACTCAGACTCAGAGCCAGGTGATCACGCAGAACCAGATCAGGGAACTTCCCAATCTGACGCGCAACCCGTACGAGTTTGTCGAACTTGCCGGCAACGTATCCGGCGCCGGTCTCGGTACGCGAGGCGCTGGCTTTGCCATCAACGGCCAGCGGGAATCGTCGACCAATATTCTTCTTGATGGCGGCAGCAACAATGATGAATTCACCGGCGCCATCGGGCAGCAGATACCCCTTGACGCGGTTCAGGAATTCTCTGTTCTGACAAGCAACTTCACGGCGGAGTATGGACGTGCTTCCGGTGGCATTGTGAACGTTGCCAGTAAGAGTGGAACGAATGATTTCCATGGTACCGCTTACGAGTTCAACCGCGTTTCTGACTTTTCCTCCAACTCTTTTCAGAACAACGCGAATGGCCAGCAGAAATCCGTCTTCACACGTAACCTGTTCGGCTATTCGTTTGGCGGACCGATACTCAAAAACAAATTGTTCTTCTTCAGCAGCACGGAGTGGACAAGGGTCCGCAGCGCAGCCACTGCTTTCGCGTGGGTACCCACGTCCCAGCTCATCGCTCAGACTCCTTCCAACGTTCAGAATTTCTTCTCGACTCTTGGCCAACTGCGGCCGAGCGCCAGCGTTATTGGCACGACAACCTGCGCCAGCGTGGGTTGTCCCTCTTCCCTTCCCGGCACCCTCCCGGCGTTCGATCACATCGCTTATACCGTGCCGACCGATGCAGGCGGCGGCTTCCCGCAGAACGCATGGGACACATTCAACCGCGTCGACTACAACTTTTCCGACAAGACACAGTTCTATGGCCGTTATGCCCTTTACAGTGAAACCGATCAGACCGGAGTGTTGTCCAACAGCCCTTATAACAACTACGATCTCGGCGAAACTTACTTCAACCACAACTTCCTCGCGTCCCTGATGCATTCCTTTTCACCCACCTTGATCTCCGAGAGTAAAGTCGTTTTCAATCGCCTCACAAACCTGCAGCAGGGCCTGACCAGCCGCGGCCTTGTACCGACCATGTATGCCAACACCACCGGCGCGGTCACGATAGGCACCGACATCGTCGCTTTTCCGGGATACAATCCGTTCACTCCGGGCAACGGCGGTGCGTTCGGCGGACCTCAGAACATCATTCAACTCTACGAAGACATGAACTGGACGCGCGGCAAGCATTCGTTACGCTTCGGCGGCACGTTTGACTATATCCGCGACAATCGCACCTACGCCGCCTACCAGACGGCCGTCGACGGCCTCTCAAACGGGGGCGGAGTCGGAGCTGCCGTAACGGGCTTGCTGTCGGGGAACTTCACGGATATCAAGGTTGCAATTAACCCTCAGGGTCATTACCCTTGCCCACCCACCGGTGCGACACCGGCCTGTGAGGTAACACTGCCCGTCACGTCGCCGAACTTCAGTCGCAGCAACCGCTTCAAAGAAGGTGCGGCTTACGTGCAGGATGCCTGGAAGGTGAAGCCTCGGCTCACTGTCAATCTCGGCTTGCGTTGGGAGCACTTCGGCGTGCAGCACAACGGAAATCCGAATCTGGACTCCAACTGGTATGCACCTGGCATCGGCTTCGCCGACAGCAATCTCGGCCAGTATCTCCGGACTGGTACCATTCAGCTGGCTCCGCAGAGCCCCATTGGCCAGCTCTGGAATCCTGACTGGCATGACTTTGCTCCGCGCGTCGGAGTCGCGTGGGACGTTTTCGGTGATGGAACCACCGCTATTCGCGGCGGATACGGTATCGGGTACGAACGAAACTTCGGAAACGTTACGTTCAATTTGATTCAGAATCCCCCGAACTACGCCGTCCTGGATGTCCCCGGAGCGATCACGACGAATAACTTCGGCCCGCTTACCGGCAGTGGCGGCTTACTGCCCCTTCCAACAGTCGGCGCCCGCATCGTCGATCCGAAAATCAGAACGGCCTACGCACATACCTGGAATGCTATCGTGCAGCGGCAACTCGTTCGTAATGTCGTCTACAGCCTTGAGTACAGCGGATCCAAGGGCGTTAATCTGTACAGCATCGCTTACCCGAACCAGAACGGGTTTGGCAATTTTGCTCTGGGCGATCCCTGCACCGGTCTGCAGCCCAATGGAACCACCACCTGCGTATCACGGCCGAATGCGGCTTATGGCAGCACCGTGGGCTACCGCGGAAACCAGGGATTCTCGATCTATCACTCCCTGAATAATCGAATCGTGATGAATAATCTGCTGAGTTCGGGTATCGACCTTACGGTGAACTACACCTGGTCGCATACAATCGATAACCTGAGTTCCACTTTCTTCGAAGCAGGCGGTCAGGGAATCGCGAGCCAGTATGGACAACAGAATATCACCATCAACAACGGTAACTTCGTTTATGGCCTTCTCGATCCGTATCATCCGAATCTCGATCGCGGCAGCGCAGAATTCGACATCCGTCACCGCGTGGTTCTCGCAGGCCACTGGCAGGTCCCGGCCGGAAAACTTGCCGGCTGGCGCAACCTGCTGCTCGGCGGCTGGAGCCTGAATCCCCTCTTCACCGCCCGTACGGGACAGCCGTTCAGCGTCTTCGACAGCGCCGCGCAGGAGTTGCCGCTCAACACGCCCCGCGCTACCTTCATCGGAAACGTGCCCGGCACAAATACCGGGAACCTGATTCCTACTTCCGTCCCGAACACGTTTCAATACATTACCTTCAACCCCGCGCAGATCGCTCATGAGCCGATGGCTATGACCCCGGGACAGGCGTGGCCGAGTAACATGAGCGGCCGCGACGCATTCCGCGGTCCGGGTTGGTGGAACCTGGATTTCGGGCTGTACAAAGTTACGCGGCTCACCGAACGGATCTCATTGCAGCTTCGCGCCGAAACGTTCAATATCTTCAATCACGCGAACCTCTACGTCAACGGAATCAGCGCGGACGTAGGTGCGAATAACGGCACAAACAACGCAGTAGACGCCTGCTACGGATGCACCGGCTCCACATATGACCGGCGGCATCTGCAACTCGGGGCAAAAATCATCTTCTGATGCAGTGGTATCGAGCGGAGCCGAAATACGGCTCCGCTCATCCCTCGCGGGTCTGATTTTTCCTGCGCGAAAATTGGCGCATCGGGTCATCCTGAGAAATGCAGGCTCGAAGTGTGTAAGAATAGTCCTCAATTTTGTCTCTGATTTGCGGAATTGGTTTTGGTGAGGCGTAGATGCGCGATCTGGAGTGATTGGTGTCTGACTTAAACTTCAGGACCGGTGCGAACGGCTCTCAGTTTCGCGTCCCGAATGTCTCAGTCGGTGCAAAGCCGGTTCGAGACGAATGCTTATCTCTTCGCCGCGTACGAGGTGGGTGACCAGGCGCAGCGGAATCTGGTCGATCTGCTGTTCGACGCGCTCACGCTCAAAATTCTCGATCCCGTGTATGCGCGGCCAAGCATTGATATGCTCATGCAACGCTCCAGGGGCGCCGTGTCGGTTTTCTCGACGCCGCATGCGGCTTCGACGACTACCGAACAGGTTCGGAACATCTTCGGCGTGGTCGGGTTCGTGAACCAGGTGTCGGCGCCGGACAAGCTGTCGCCGGATGGAAATATCCTCTCGACCGGGAGTTGCAGAGGGCATATGCGCTGGGTGATTACCCTGCGCTCTGGGCCGTCGAAGGCCTGGGCCAGAACTACGCGCGCGCTTACCTGAATGCCGGACGTCCGGTGCGAGCTTTACTGACACCACGGCATGGTTCGCCATCCGCATGGCTTACAGGTCTCTACGATTTCACCGTTGAATGGCACTGGAGTCGTGATGATAAAGATCGTGTCATGGTAATCGCACCTGCCGGTAATCGAGAAGGCAGATACCATCGCGCACCTCTCGTTCAGGTCCGGTCCAGTGACAGCGCCCGCTTGTTTTCTCTCACACGATCCGAAACAGAGGCTGGGCCCGTTGGGGTGACGAAGCCCAGATTTCTTAGCAACAGAACACTTCCGTGAAAACGCCTTTACAGGAATATGGTCGCCGAGCGG
>JAUZEU010000410.1 GCA_030838885.1 Bryobacterales bacterium
ATGGTTCAGTATGTTCGTTGATTCACAGAAGAACTCCGGCTTCCAGCGCTCCCCGATCGGATAAACCCGCGAATAGCGCACGATGAGTTCGTAGGTGGCCGGTGCTACAAGGGTGTTGCGCCCAACACCTAGCGGGCGCTGGTAAGCGGTGCCGGTGGAACTGTCTCCGTTGAGGATTCTGTTGCTGCCCATATTGAAATTCTCACCGCTCTGGGCGTTGAACAGAATGGCGAAACGATTGTTGCTTAGCACGTAACTCAGCGGTTTTGATGCCAGATTTACTGAGGACAGCCACACCGCATTCGCATTGAAAGCGTGGCGGCGATCCGTCAGCGAATTTCCCCGATCTCTTCTGCGGTTAGTCACGTCTGACAAAAACCCCGCGCCTGAATCGATGTTGTTCTGCTCCGGCGCGTCATCAATCGAATGCGACCAGGTCCAGGTGGCAAAAGCATCCAGCCCATGCGAAAGGCGCTTGTTAAAGGTCAGATTCAGGCCGTCATAAGTCGACCGCCCCACCGACTCCGCCACAATAATGTTGTTGAATGCCGCATTCGCCCGTGCAGCCGCGAAAATCGGCCGGCCATCTGCCAGCGTTGCGCCACTCGGAATCAGATTGATATTGCTCCACACCGGCAAACGGTTGCCGCGAGTGTGCATGTAAGTTGCAGTGATACCTGCGCTGGCGCCCAGGTCCCGCGATACCGACACGTTTGCGTTCAGCGAATAGAGAGTCGCAAACTCGGGAGAGACAGTCGTGATGTCCTGTGTGGGCAGCGTCAGCCCAGTCGGGACACCGGTCAGAACAGCCGGGAAGGCCGGCGCGAAATCCTGCGCGGGGGTCCGGGTGAGTGAGAAGAAAGCAGGCGAACCGTTCTGTAGAATTGCCTTGCGGTACTGGTCCGTCTGGAAAGGATCGTAGAAGATTCCGCCACTGGCGCGCAGCACCCATTTTCCAAGTCCTAATGCCGCACCCAATCTGGGCGCGAAATTATTCTTATCGGTCCGGAAACTTTTCGAGTAACTGAAAGGCGACGCAGCATTAGCCGGTGGCGGGCTGAACACGTCATATCGCATGCCGTAAGTCAGCGTCAGGTTGGGCAACGGCTTCCAGGTATCCTGACCGTAGAATCCGGCAAATCGCGAATTGTAACTCAGGGAAGGGTCGCCTAACGTCTGTGAGAAGGTGCTGTAGCCTCTCGGGTTTGCACCTGAAACCGCGGCCAGATAAGTCGCGATACCGGGGAAGTTATAAGTCGCACTGACTGGCTGCGTGTAGACATCCCGAATCCAGCGCAGCGACGTACCGGCTTTGAACGAGTGCCGGTCGTGGTTAAAGCTGAAATTGTCCGTGATCTCAGGTGTTCTCTCGTTATACAGGAACCCGGTAGGGGGTGAATTTCCAAAGTTGGCCACACCCGAAACCGTGATCGACGGTCCAGGCACATTCGCCTCAAAGCTGTTCTGTGCCTGCGCGCGATTCGGAATCTGCACCCGGAATTCATTCACGGCGCTGGCAGAGATGGTCGAAATCAACTGCACTGATCCGGCATGCGACCGATCCACGAAGTTGTAGGTCTGAGACAACAGTGTCAGCCCACCGCCATTGTTGAACGGCGAATCGTTACGGTGACCGCTGTACCGCACGGACAGCCTGTTTGCGGAGTTGATCTGCCAGTCGGCCTTGGCGAGAAAGAACGTAACGTTCTGCTTGAACGGAATCGCGTTAGCGTAGTTGGCGGGCAGCCCCAGCTGCGCGATGCTGGCCGGGGTTGGCGACACGGTGGTTGGCAGATCCCGCACTACGTGTTCCCAGGATCCAAAGAAGAACAACTTGTCTTTGATGATGCGACCGCCGGCGCTGGCATTGTACGCGTCTACGTTCACATCCGGCGTCGGACGGTTGTCCGCCAGCAGCGCCGGCCGCGCACTGAACGGAGTGCGCCGGAAAATATACGCCCCCTGCCCGTGCAGCTCGTTCGAGCCCGATTTGGTGATCGTATTGAAGACAGACCCGACCGTGTTGCCGAACTCCGGCGCAAATCCGTTGCTGATGGTTTGCACTTCTTCGATCCATTCATCTGAAATGGGCAGCAGCCGGATGCCGGCACGGTCGCTCTCCGTGTTGTTCGATCCGTCCAACTGGTAATTGATTCGGCCGTTGAATCCGTTCGCGTTGACCTTACGCGGCACGCCAAATTCCGTATTCCCGCGGCCCGTTACATTCGGTTGCTGCAGGATGAAGTTAAACGGATTGCGCGACACCAGCGGCAGATTCGTCAGAACGTACGAGGAAAGGCTCCGACCCAGATCGGTCCGGCTGGGGTCTACCACTGGCCCGACAGCGGTCACTACCACTTCGGTGGAAACGCCCTTTACTTCCATCCGGATGTCGGCCGTTACGGTCGCCCCGGCATTCAGCTCAATACCCTTCTGCCTGACCGGAGCAAATCCCGCCACTTCCACCAGGACATCGTAACTGCCAAGGGGCAGCACGTTGAATCGATACAGACCGGCTTCTTCCGTGTTCGTTGTGGCGGTGAATCCGGTGTTCAGATTCGTGGTTGTCACTTTTGCATTGGCCAGCGCGGAGCCGGATGAATCGGTTACGGTCCCTGTAATTTGGCCGTTGATGGCCGCAGCCTGCCCAAACGCGGAAACCGCGAGGCTGGCGAAAAGCAGAAGTGCCGAGAGAAGAGATTTTGCTTTCATGAAGTCTGTCCTGAAAAACCTGCGAACTGAAGCGTTTCCCCGAATATACCATTCTCTATCGGAAATAGAGTGTATGGGCCTCGATAGAATTCGTTGATTGTAATGACTCAGTTCAGTGCGGATTAGATTCGGCAGAACCAGCGTCCGCCTGCCCACTGTTACACTAAAGAGGTGCCAGCGGGCCTTAAGCGCTTCATTCTCTGGGACTACCAGCGCGGTGTCTGGCAATACGACGTGATGTGTGCCGTCATCGTTATCTTCATTGCCTTTACGCCCCGGGAATGGTTCCGCGACCAGCCGCGTATCCCCCACGCGAGCCAGATCACATCTCTGCCCAGCCAGGGCGAATCCGTCTTCTGGATCGAAAGTGAACTGATTGCATCTGTTCCCGAGCCCACGCGCCTCAAAGATCTGGGGAAGATCCTCTCCGCGCGCACTGGCAAAACCCAGGTGCTGACCCGCATTGAACCCATTTTCGATTCCGAAAAAGAAGTTAAAGGCTATATGGCTTTCGCGCGGCCGTGATATTCAACGTATCCTAAACGCTACCTATGTACGTACCTAAGACTATGCTGCGTCGCCTGGCACTTTTCACCGCCGTCGCGGTGCCCCTTCTGGCCGATCCGCTTTCCGACGTCTTTGCCAGAATTGACAAAGCCGCTGCCGGCTTCAAAAGCGTCACTGCGGACGTCGTGCAGACGGTTCATACTGCCGTCATCAACGACGACAACGTGGCAACCGGCAGGATCAAACTGAAGCGCGTAAAGCCCGGCGATACCCGGGTTCTGCTGGAATTTACCGATCCTGTCCCCAAAATCATCGCGCTGGAAGGTGACCAGGCCCGATACTACTTGCCAAAAGAGAAAGTCGTCCAGGTGTACGACCTGCGCAGCCGCCGCAACGTGGTGGAACAGGGGCTTTTGCTCGGCTTCGGGTCCACAAGCGCTGACATTAAGGCTTCCTACGAGGTTTCCCTGGTTGGCCCCGAAACTCTGAGCGGCCAGGCGACCAGCCATCTCAAGCTGGTGCCGAAATCGAAGGAAGTACTCCAGAATATCAAGCAAGCCGACCTTTGGATTTCCGACGCGACAGGCACTCCCGTCCAGCAACGCCTTTTCACCTCCGGCAAAGGCGATTACACGCAGTTGACATATTCGAATGTCCAGCTGAATCCTCCACTTTCCGATAAAGATTTGCGACTCTCGCTGCCCAAAGGGGTTCAAATACAGCAGGTAGGAAAATAAATCCCCGCTGATGAAGCCGAGATCTCAACGACTTCCTTATTTGGACTGGCTCCGCGGCATTGCAGCGATCACCATGCTGCAGGGGCACGTTTTCCATTCGTTTCTTCGCAATGATCTCCGCCTCCCGGGAGGCACCTACGACGTTTCGCAGTTCGCCGGCGGCATGCCTCCCGCCGTTTTCCTCTTCCTGCTCGGCGTCACTTACGCTTTCCTGATGGACAGCCAGGAACGCAAAGGCGTTTCCGCCACGGGCCGGGTGCTGGCTTCCATCCGCCGCTCGGGCTATATCTTCGCGGTGGCTTTCCTTTTCCGCCTGCAACTCTGGGTTGTATCTATCGATAAAAGCCCCTGGACCGACCTGCTCCGCGTAGATGTGCTCAATGTAATGGGGCTCTCATTGCTGATCCTTTCCGCGATGGCGGTGT
>JAUZEU010000444.1 GCA_030838885.1 Bryobacterales bacterium
AGGGAGGGGAATCAAGCAGCGAAAGTCGAACTGACCTGCTCAGACACGAATGGCATCAACCGAACGGCACCGCCGCTCGGGACGCTCATTGTGTGCATAAGTCAGGTTATATGGAAGTGCATGAGAGTTGTCCGGTTCTGTTTTTATAGAGGCCTGGAACGTACGGGCATGGGCGAATAACGTTTTCGTAAGTGCGACGACCGTCCCGAACCTGACGTCTTTCGTATCTTGAAACCACACATACTCAAAGTTATATTTTGCCTTGATTTTGTCCTTCTTAATCCGTCGGCGTACGCACCGACAGCGTTTACCACCCGGTTTGCACCTCGGTGGACGGATCGGTGACGCAGGAGGTGTTAGCATCCGATGCAGAGCCGCCGCCGATGAGGATAAGAAATAATAGAACGCGAGGCGAGCTGCCTGTCCATAGACTTCGCGCCGTTCCTAGACTCCACCGTTTGCGTCCTTTCACGAGAGTTCCTTGACAGGTCTTCACCGATCAGGGTGAAAGGGCATACCTGGGTGCCCGGCGCTGGCTGGTTCTGGCGTCTGCAACCCAAGATTCACGACGATCGGCTCCTGGCCATTCCTCACGACTACCGCTTCGCAGCTATTATTTGGATCAGCATTAATCTCCTGGTGAGGCACATACGGGGGAACGTAAATAAAATCTCCGGCTCCGGCTTCCTCACTGAGTTCCAATTGATCGCCCCAGCGCATCCGCACGCGTCCTTTCACCACGTACAGGACGGTTTCCAGTTCTCCATGGTGGTGCGGTCCCGTCTTCGCATCAGGTTGGACGACCATGGTCCCAGCCCACAACGTTGTCGCTCCGGCTGTCGCATGAGTAATTGCGGCAGCCCGCGTCATGCCCGACGTCTGTGGCGTATTCATGTCCAGTTCGTAGGCATGTACGATTTTGACTCCGTTCTTGCTCCAGTCCATAGTAAAGCTTTCTCCTGAAGATCTCATCCGACCGCAGCAACTATACCCCCAAATCGCCTACTCCGATGGTGGTGAGACGATTTCATCCGGAGCGTCCCCAATGGTCTGCGATCCGCGCCAGCACAGCCTGAAATTGCCGCGTCTTGCAACACCGCTCCCATCCTTCCGGCGATACCGGAGCATACAGCCGCAGAGTGCCCTGCTTCTTATGCTCCGGGACGAAACACGTCCACCGCGCGACAGTATTTCTGAAGGTTCGGACGAACATCTCAACCTTGTCGGGGGTGGCCCCGGTTCCCACAAAACGGGCGATCCCAGTACTTGATCTGTGGATCGCTGCTCATGACGCGAACGATTGCGGAAAGCGGGCAGGGGAAGGCGTTCCGGGACTGAGATTTGAGACAGCCGAAGAACCGTGTTATTGCGTTTCGCCCACGTTGCAAGAGTTATCCATTTTGATACCCGGCCAAGGTTTGATACCCGGCCAAGGCGCCAACCCGTCGTCCTGGTCCTGTGCCGGAACGCGGCGCGGAGTCATAATCGGAAGAAAAGCCCCGCTTAATTATGGAGCGCATTCCAGGCGATAGAGTCACTCTCGCATACGAAGATAGCAATCAAAACCTGCCCCCAATCATCCTGGTGCATGGCTGCGGGTGCGATCACAGCTCTTTGGCGCCCCAGGCAGAGTTTTTAGTGCTTCGCAGCGTGTCGTCTCTGTCGATCTGCGTGGACATGGAAAAAGCGACGCTCCTCATCAGGACAACACGATGGCTGTCTTCGCCGACGATCTGGCATGGCTTTGCAAGCAACTTGACTTGATAAGGCCGATCATGATCGGACATAGCATGGGTGGAAATATAGCGCTTGAATTTGCCGCCCGTTACCCGGAAATTCCCGCGCGGCAATAGTGATGATTGATACTCTCATGCTTAAGGATCAGGGTGCGCACTACCTTGCTGCTTATCGGCAGGCACTCTCTACACGTTGGAATCGAGGCAGATCGGCCAGGGGCACAGCAGCCCCAATATACAATGGGGACGCCGCAGCCCATTGCAGCCAAAGTCCCATCGCACTTCGTTATGTGATTGGGGAATGCGGACGCCAGGACATGCTGCGGAACCTGCAGTTTAGCGATCAGTTCCGCTGCACGTTCGTCCGTCGGAAGACAGAGTGATTTCTCGGTTCGTGAAACTCAACTGATCCACGCTAAGTGATAAACAGGGTTTTTCGGCGGCTTCCTCTGCTGGGTTTTCGAGGGTAGAAAGAATGACGGCGGAGGCCTGCTGGATGACTTTCAAGCTCTGGCCAGGAGGGAAGCATTTGTTGTGCGCATATCGCGACGGCACTTACTAGACGGCACTTACTAAGAGAATGATGAGCACCGGCCGTTTCCGGCATCGCTCACCCTGGACAGATCCTCGACATTCACACCCTGCGCTTTCAGTTCAGCATCGAACAGAGCCAGTTGTTCTTCGGTAATCTGTTCACTGCGGCGTCCCCTCTTTGCGGCGAGTAACTGGCCTGGCAGGTTCTCGGTTTTGATTCGCGCGCAGCATTTTTGCGTCGTCAGGCAGTTGCTCTCGATGAATCGGCACCTGTCTCAGTGTAAAAAGGAACACACCAGGCCGCTTCTGGCGGCAAAGACGGCGCGGACTGTTGACAGCCCAGGGACCCCGGCTGCAGCCATGAGGCAGCCGCGCTGGAACCTCTCAAGGAAACACAATAAGGACCCGTGCTTCCCAAAGTTTCGCAGGTCGACAAACCGCGCCGACTAGTCGGCAGGTAGCCTGAATTATCCGAGCGTCAACGGTCAGTAAGCAGTCAGTAAGCAACTGATAAACCTGCGACAAAGCCTGATTCAGCACGGCAAGTTTCCGTGGCATCCGAAGTGCGCTAACTGTCAGGAGTGATGACCCACCACTCCAGGAGATCCAGGCATGAGCACCACCCCTGATAGTCCTAACGGTTCGGGCAGGACCGGCCCGCTCCCGGCCGGCACCCAGGCGCCGGAATTTCAACTGTCGACCACGCCTGATCAGCGTGTCTCCCTCAGCGACTTCCGCGGCCGGCCGGCCATTCTCTTTTTTTACCCGGCCGACTGGAGCCCTGTATGCGGCGATCAGACAGCGCTGTATAACGAGCTGCTGCCGGAGTTTCGGCGCTTTCATGCAGCGCTGCTCGGGGTTTCGGTGGACGGAGTGTGGTGCCATCTCGCCTATGCCGAGCATCGGAAGCTGCACTATCCACTCCTGTCGGATTTTGAACCTAAGGGGCAGGTTGCGCGCACTTATGGAGTGTACCGGCTGCCCGATGGGACCTCGGAGCGCGCACTTTTCGTGATTAGTTCGGAAGGTGTTATCCATTGGAGCTATCTCTCACCCATCGGCGTGAATCCGGGTGCGGACGGTATTCTGAATGCACTTGAAGAGCTCGCCGCCAGAAGAGAACCACAGCTGAAGGAAAAGAAATGACACACGGCAAGCTCACTCTGCCGGTCAGTGGGCGCGACCACACGCTGGGGCCCGCGAACGCACCGGCTACTCTGCTGGAATACGGTGATTATGAATGCCCGCACTGCGGCGCTGCGTACCCGGTTGTCGAAGCTCTTCGGGAGAGACTCGGGGACATTCTTCACTTCGCATATCGCCATTTTCCGCTGTCGCAAATCCATCCTCACGCCCTGCTTGCCGCTGAGGCGGCTGAAGCGGCAGGGGCGCAGGGAGAGTTCTGGGAGATGCATGACGCCTTGTTCACGCACCAGGACGCGCTCGACGGCGCACACCTGAAGCTATACGCGGCGGCAATCGGTCTGGATACCGGCGCGTTCCAGCGTGATCTTGAAACGCAGGCCCATGCCGGGCGGGTGCAGGAAGATTTCATGACCGGAGTTCGCAGCGGCGTCAATGGCACGCCCACATTTTTTATCAATGGCCTCCGTTATGACGGGTCTCGCGATTTCGTGTCGATGTACGCGGTAATCGCCGAGGTGGCTGAAGCCAGCCGGCGCGCCGCGGTCCGTTGACGTTTTCAGGGGACGGCATGCGGAAGGGCCCAGTCGAGCGAACGGCAGATAACACGACGAGTGATGCGGTGCACGACTACAATATGGCAACTGCCAATGTGGACGAGGCCAACGCACATGCTGCCCACACCCGAAATCGCCGTCTGGCGGCGGGGACCAGCCGGGCGGAAGCGTTTAGCGACGGGGTATTCGCAATCGTAATCACCCTGCTTGTGCTGGACCTGCATCCGCCCAAGGCTCCGCCCGGGCAGCTCCTTTCCGGTTTGATCCAGCAATGGCCGGCATACTTTGCCTATGTAACCTCGTACCTCTACGTTGGAGTGGTCTGGCTCAACCACAGGGCCGCATTCAGGCGCGTTCAAGACTGCGACAAAGGTCTCCACTGGGCCAATCTCGGAGTGTTGTTTACATCGGCGCTGCTACCATTTCCGACCGCTATATTGGCCCAGGCGATGCAAAATAGAAATACCACTGACACCCGGACGGCGGTGGGCGTGTATGCACTGGTCGGCACCTTCCTGTGTCTCAGCTGGTGGGTTTTCTTTCACTATCTCAGCCGTCGCCCGGAGCTGGTGCATGACGATGTGGACGAGTGGTTTTTCGCCGCCGAGCGCAATCGCGCTTTCGCCGGAATCATGCTTTATGCTGCGGCGGGTGTGCTTGGGTATTTAGTCGCTCCTGTGATTGCGTTGGTGATCTTTCTGGTGGTACCCACCTTTTACGGCATCACGAGCGAAGGACTGTTCGAGCGGCCGATCGCAGCGACGTTATTGTCTCCCCGGGCAGTGCGTTCACATAAAAAGAACGGAAAGTAATGCAAGTGGCTGAACTGGATATCCAACACTTGAAAGAGAAGCTGCTGAAAAGGGAGCGCGAACTGGTTTCGATTCTCGCTGGTTTCGAAGACGAAGCTCGCGCTGCGGCGACATCGACGTCCGGGACTACGGTGACAGGGCCACCCTGGAAGAGGATACCTGGGTAAGCATCGAAAAAGCCGAAGTTGTATCGCAGACGCTGAGGGATATGCGGGAAGCCCTGCAGCACATCGAAAATGGAACCTACGGAAAATGCATCTCCTGTGACCGCCCGATTGAGCCGGAAAGACTCGAAGCTGTTCCGTAGACACCGTTTTGCCGGGAGGATCAGGAAATAGCGCATGAAAAGGTCAATTCCTATGGGTTCAAAACTCTAGGATCCCGGCAGCATCCGCTCGACATACCAGTTCCGTCCATTATTTGATCTCGCGTCTTGTCTATCGGTGCGCAGTCGCCTTGAGGTGAATATTCTGATTTTTTACGGAGCGTGGAAATCCTAATCACGCAACTTCCTTTTCCAACGAGCGATCACGGGCCGCGCTCGTCGGCAAGGAGGGCGGATCGGTTCCAGCTATCACGAACCTAAACCCATTTCAGATCGACGGTTAAACGGAGCATAGGCGTAATGCTGGAAAAGCCGGGATCGAGAAGCAGCGCCGGTGGGCTGTGGATACGCGGAAACCACACTCAAGGCAAGCCGAGAACAATCTCAGTAGCTTTCAGGCTTAATGAAGCATTTTGGAGCAGGCTGTTGAGGAAATCTTCCCAGGTTATCGAAAACCTCCCAATCCTGTTTCGGACTCCCGTATTGCGAC
>JAUZEU010000454.1 GCA_030838885.1 Bryobacterales bacterium
CGGATCGAAAGCTATAAACCGCCGGAACGAACCCGCCACTTGCTGAAAACAAAAGATCCACTGCAACCCAACCGCCCAAAACGCCCCTATTCGGGTCAGCAGAGGAGGTTATTTTCGGAAGAACCCAGATTTTCCATATATTCCCCACCTTTTTCATTGGAACGAACCTAAGAAGCTCCCGAAAATTACGCCGTTCCCGCCCGCCCCGGCCAACCGACAACCTCAGCCTTCGCCCGTATCCACCCGGACCATGTCACCATGTCTCTTGGCAGTTCTCATCGGAATCCACCCTATCGTCGAAGCGCTCCGCGCAAAGCGCCCTCTCGAACGTATCCTCATCGCCCGCGGCCTCGCCGGTCCCCGTATTCAGGAAGTCATCACCCTCGCACGGGAATCCGGCACGCCCGTTCGCTTTGAAGACAGATCCGCACTCGACCGCCTTTCAACCGTCAAGGCCCATCAAGGTGTTATCGCGCTCGGAGCCGCGAAGCAATACGCAGACCTCAGTGATGTTGTCCCCCACTCAAAGCTCCTCGTCGTTCTGGACGGCGTGGAAGATCCCCACAACCTCGGCGCTATCATTCGCACCGCCCACGCAGCGGGCGCGGGCGCAGTCATCATTCCGGAACGGCGGGCCGCGGGTTTGACTGACGTGGTTGCCAAAGCATCCGCCGGCGCGCTGGAACACCTTCCCGTTGTGCGAGCCGGCAACATCAATCACACCCTGCGTTCGCTCAAAGACATGGGCTACTTCATCTACGGGCTGGATGAGCGCGGCCAAACCGCCTACAACAAGGTGAAATGGGCTGAACACTCCGTTATCGTAATGGGCGCCGAAGGCCATGGTCTGCATGACCTTGTGAAGAAGAATTGCGATATGCTGCTCAGGATTCCAATGGCAGGACAAATCGCTTCCCTGAATGTGTCAGTAGCTACCGGCGTCGTCCTGTTTAGCTGGCTGTCTCGAAACGTGCACGAAACGAATCCCGAATGAAAAAACTACTCCTGATCTGCCTCCTGGCGGCCATGTCTGCCGCCGCCCAGACGCCTTACAAGATGGCTGTTGTTGGTCTTGTGCACGCCCATGTTTGGGGACACCTCTCAGACATGCTGAAGGGCAAGGATGTCACCCTGGTTGGTGTTGCGGAGCCGAATCTGGAACTGCAGGCCGAGGCCAGGAAAGCCGGCGTTCCCGACGCACTCATCTTTACCGACTACAAAAAGATGCTCGAAGCCACCAACCCCGATCTCATCTGGTCTTTCGTCGAGAACAATAGGCACTTGGAAATCGTGGAATTTGCCGCCCCGCGAAAGATCAACGTGATCTTCGAAAAGCCCCTG
Source organism: Bryobacterales bacterium (assembly GCA_030838885.1). Taxonomy (GTDB): domain Bacteria; phylum Acidobacteriota; class Terriglobia; order Bryobacterales; family Bryobacteraceae; genus BOG-234. The sequence goes on from JAUZEU010000454.1 coordinate 1,342, forward strand.
GCTTCCACTTACAAAGATGCTCTCCGCATTGAGGCTATCGCTAAGAAGGCTGGTATCAGGGTCATGTGCAATTACCAGATGGCATGGTGGCCCGCGAATTACACGGCGAAGAAGGTCGCGGATTCCGGCATCCTCGGCCAGGTTTACCGCCTGCATGGCATTGTCGGGCACGGCGGGCCCGGCAATCAGGGCGTCCGGAACTCCGCCTTCTTCTCATGGCTGACTGACCCGGTCCAAAACGGCGCTGGCGCCCTGATGGACTTCGGTTGCTACGACGCGCTCTGGTCACTCTGGTATCTCGGTCGTCCGGAGAGCGTCTATGCGCACGTCAATCATCTCCGCCACACAGTTTTCCCGAAGGTCGAAGACAATGCCGACCTGATGCTCACCTATAAGAATGCAATCGGCATCTTCGAAGGGAGTTGGGATCTGCCCCGCAGCTATCAGGATTTGGAAGTCTTCGGGCTCAAGGGCAGCGTCTACATGAAAAACCGCAGTGTCGAGAGGCAGGAAGGGCGCGAGAAGAAAACCGTCGAAATCACCCCGCTCGCACCGGACGATGCTGAGCCGATTGCCTACATGACCAGCCGAATGCGCCAGAACAAGCCGATTGAGGGAATGACCTCGCTTGAAATGAACGTCCAGGTAGTTGAGATTATCGAAGCGGCCAGGGAATCCGTCAGGACAGGCAAGCCCGTGGCCTTGCCCTCGAAGCGCGATTAAGTCGCAATGATTTCCATGCCGCCGTATGTTCGAGTGGAACCGATCTGCTGATGCCCACTGCACGCGCGACCCGGTCAAGTAAGATTCTCATTGATCTGACGTGTGAGGACGGCCTATCCATCAAAATTGGCCCGGTCCAGCCAGGACGGAGGCCGTTGCGTCATGTTCCATCTGAGTGCAGCCCCGAATCAGCAAGGCCAAACAAAGCACTGGCCTAAGCTGGATCGATACAGGTATCCCGGCAAATGCCCACTCATCGGGTTGCGAGCTGCGCGATCGTCTCCAGGTTAATGAGATGCTGTGGCATTACCATCTCAGCTGACCACTCTGTGTCCTCTGAGAACCTTATCCCTGCAAAGTGACCGTAGTCGCGAAAAACGCTATAGCAAACACGACCACTGAAGCTCGTCTTGCCAATGGCCAAAGTGATCGGCGAGCCGATAGGGATCGATTGTTCAACTTGTACGCACGCCCCCAGCGCCGATATATCTTCCAGCACTGCGTCGGTCTGAAAGCTATCGGTTTTTCCCAATGCGCAGCCCCCCTCCGGCGGCGCTGCGTCGCTCCATATGACACTGACAAGATCCGCACACAAAAAGCGGTTTTCAAATCGCCGTTCCAGAATGCTCATGCACTACTATCGGCGGATATGCAAGGGGAGTTTAGTCGTACCCGCCCGCAGGCTGCTATACGCTATCGAACAGGTGGCCCATCTTCTCGCGTTTTGTCTCGAGGTACCCCCGCCGCGATTCGTGCTCGACCGCGATGCAGGGAACACGTTCCGCAACCGTCACCCCGGCCTCCTCAAGTGCTCTCACCTTGTCAGGATTATTGGACAGGAGGCGCACGGACCGAATCCCCAGGTGACGCAGGATCGCCCCAGGCAGGGCATAGTTCCGCAGGTCGCTTTCAAAGCCAAGACGCTCATTTGCCTCGATAGTGTCAGCACCCTGATCCTGCAGTTCGTAAGCGCGGAGCTTGTTCATCAGACCGATTCCCCGGCCTTCCTGATGTTCGTAGATAATCAGGCCTCGCCCTTCGGCGGCCACTCCCTCCAGGGCGATCTCAAGCTGAGCCCGGCAATCACAACGCAGGCTGTGAAAGACGTCTCCGGTCAGACATTCCGAGTGAATCCGCACCAGCGGCGGTGCCCCGTTGTGCACATCGCCCATCCTGAGCGCCACGGCTTCTTCCAGGCGTACCTCACCGTTCACGGTCGTGCGCCCCTCAAAGCCGTAAATCCTGAAAGGACCGTACTCGGTCGGAAAATCGGCTTCCGCAGCCTGGAGCAATTCGAAATTCGCAGGAGAATCCATGAAGTGGGTTTGGAACGAGCGGAACACTTGCTCTGCTTCATTATAATGAGGCGTTAAACGCCGGACCCGAAAACCATGCAGGAGTATCTGATCACACTACTCGTGAAAATCGGAGTAGTGGCAGCAATCGCCAGCTTCGGAGTGCGAAGTGACGCTGTGAAGCGAATGCTGCAGCGTGAGGAGCGTACGCTTGCGCAACGATTCCGGCTGGCATTTTGGTTTATCGGCTTGTT
>JAUZEU010000456.1 GCA_030838885.1 Bryobacterales bacterium
TCGCTGGACACGACATACCCGACACTCATCACAGGAGTACTCACCCTGACTTCGGCTTCCAGCAATTTCGGCACGGATCCCGCAGTTCAGTTTTCATCTGGTGGCCGGCAGGTCTCGTTCGCAATTCCTGCGGGCTCCCTGGATGCGGTCTTCCCGAGCGGCTCGACGCAAATCCGGCTACAATCCGGAACCGCTGCGGGCACCATTACGGTAACCCCCGGTTTCTCATCCGGGCCAAACGGCGCCATGGATATTACGCCGCAGAACGCGAAGACACTGCAGTTGGTTATTCCTCCACTCGCGCCGGTGCTTCTGACCGCGTCGCTCGGCACGCGCACGTTCACCTCATTTTCAATCCTGGTGAGCGGCTATTCTACAAATCGTTTTCTGGACCATCTGACCGTTCAGTTCACACCGGCAAGCGGCGTTTCAATTGGCTCGGGCAGCGCCACAATCGACGTGAGTGCGGCAGCGAGGATCTGGTTCCAGAGCGTTGCATCCCAGAACCTTGGAGGACAATTCAGTATAGAGCTTCCATTTACTCTGGGTAATGGAAGCGTCGGTACGGATTTGACGAAAAGTCTGAGCGGAGTTACGATCACGGCGACCAATGAAACCGGGACGTCTAACGCCGTCAAGGTCAGCATCCCTTAGCTTTCTCGGCTTGAGCGCAATCAAGTCCTGGTTATAGTACTGCATTTGCGATATTATGGCGCCTTCACGCCTTTCAGATAGTACATTAAATATAGGCTAATGCTTTATCCTGTATCGGACAGTTCCATTCTTTTTTCGAGGCACGGCGCGCTAACCGGCAGTGCCTGCTCACATTCTGAAACATGCCCACGTGCAGCAAAGTGTTGGAAATACGCACTCATATCAATCTGCCTTATTTTCTGCGGAGCATGTGGAAGCAGCCCGAAAACTTATGCGGACCGGGGAAATCGGTTCTTTGACGAGGGCAAGTTTGACGACGCTGCACTTCAATACCAAAAGGCAATCCAAAAATCGCCGCAATTCGGGGATGCGTATTACCGGCTCGCCTTAACTGAACTGAAACGGAATCAGCCGATACCTGCTTATCACAACCTTCGGCGGGCGCTTGAGCTCGATCCCGGCAACGAAGATGTCAGCCTGCGTTTTGGGCAGCTTGCGCTCACCCTCTACAACGCTGACCCGCAACACCCGCAGGCGCTGTACACGCAGGCCCTAAAATCTGCCACGGACCTTTTAAGCAAAAAGCCTGGCGGTTACGGAGGCAACCTGCTGAAAGGGGCTCTCTCCCTACTGGACCGTAAGCCATCGGAAGGTATTGAGTATCTACGCAAGGCCATCGGGGCAAAGCCTGGCGATCCGGATGCAACGCTGGGTCTGGCGCGCGCGCTCGTGCTGGATAATCAGGCGCAAGCTGGTATCGATCTGGCAGAGGAACTCGTCCGGAACAATAAGACCTACGGACTTGCGTACGATTTCCTGTTCGGGCTGTACCAGAGTTCCGGAAAGGTGATCCAGGCAGAGAACGCTCTTAAGCTGAAGCTCGCCAATAACCCGAAGGATCGCGGAGCTATCCTGGAACTCGCGCGCTACTACGCAGCGACCCGGAGACCGTCGGACGTGGCAAGCACGCTGCAGCGACTTCTGGCTGACTCCGTAACTTTCCCCGATGGCCGGGCCATAGCGGGCGACTTCTACGTCGGGTTGGGCAATCCGAATGAGGCGCTGGCGCAGTATTCCCAGGGACTGCAGTCGAGCAGCAAAAACAAGAACCTCTACCGTAAAGCGATGGCCCGCATACTCTCAGCGCAGCGAAAATGGCCCGAGGCGTCTGAGCAGGTGGACGCCATCCTGAAGGAAAAGCCAGACGAGCAGGAAGGGAAGCTGATGCGGGCACTAATTTGGCTGGATGAAGGCAAGCCTGAAAAGCTGGACCTTGCGATGGCAGAGTTGCGCGCGCAGCAGGTGAGGCGTCCGGATGACGCAACTCTGCACTTTCAGATTGGAAACGGGCTCGCGAGGAAGAACGATGCCGAGGGTGCCCGGCGTGAATGGGCGGCGGCAGCCCGACTGGGGCGCGATTATGTTCAACCGCGGCTTGCTCTGATACAACTTAACCTCGCGCAGGGCAAATCTCAGGATGCGCTTCAGATTGCGGATGAACTTTCAGCCAGCGCGCCGCGCAATTCGGACGTGGCTCTTCTTCATGCGATCTGTCTGACCGAGGCCGGTCAGTACCAACGCGCCAGAACGGAACTTAACAAACTGCAGACTCAGGCCCCACAGTCAACACTAGTGCGATACCGGCTGGCGTCGCTGGCCTTGGCGGAAGGCAAATTCAAGGACGCGGAGGATCTCTTCGCGCAGCTACTGAAGAGTTCACCCGGCGATCCCCAGTTGCTGGCTGGTATGGCGGGCGCGTACCGTGGCGAGAAGCAGCCGGAGAAGGGGCTCCGTTTCTTACAGGCCCAGGTTGCACAAAGGCCCGATTCTCAGCCGTTGCGGCAGTTGTTGGGACGGTACGCAGCAGGTACCGGGCAATACGATGTGGCTATCGAGCAATACGAGCACATGTCAGCAACGGGTTCGTCGCCTGAAGATCAACTGGCGCTTGCGGCAGCATACATCGCGAAAGGCGATAAGGACAGGTCGATTTCAGTTCTCACGACGCTGGTTGACGCGCAGCCGAAGTTGCCAACTGCCTTGCTGCAGCTTGCGCGGACGCTGGCAGCTGCGGGCCGAACGCAGGATGCGAAAGTCCGTTACCGGAGTTTGCTGGCGATCGAGCCGAATGAGCCCAGCGCCCTGAACGATCTCGCCTACCTGATGGCGGATTCGAACGAAAACCTGACAGAGGCTCGGGCATTAGCGGAGCGAGGCGCGAAAAATGCATCCGACCCGGGCCTGAAAGTCGCCCTGTCAGACACAATGGGCTGGATTTACCTGAAACAAAATCAGTACGATGCAGCATTGCAGACCTTCCAGCAATTGACCAAAAGCAATCCGGCCAATCCAACTTTCCGGTACCACCTGGGCGCAACACTCTTTCAAAGCGGAAGCAAGCAAAAGGCCCGCACGGAACTGGAGGCGGCGCTGGCCGCCAAGCCAGAAGTTTCTGATGAAGCCAGGATCAGGGAACTGCTGGCTCGTATTTAAGTCCCGGCTCAATCCAACATAACGATTGTGGGACATGAGCAGCGGCGTGCTAACGCAATCCGCCATGAATACAGGCGGGATGCCCTGCCCCGGCAGGTTCGGCGGTTTGCTAACAGGCTTGGGTTAGCAGGGGCGGGGCTCAAAACGAGATACTCGCCGTCTTTTGAATTGCTTTTGACGCTGCTGCGGGATCGCGGTTCTCACTGCTCAAAAGGGCGATGCAGCAGGCAAAACCGGTGCTGCGAAAAGCCCGGTTATCCGGTTATTAGTGGAGAGTTTCGAGATAACCACCGGAATCCGCGTCGACCAGAATTGACAATGCGCTGTTGGTGACGCTTTCGCCCCAGATTACACGCCACATCGGCGCACTGACCTGGCGGCCCAGTTCGAGCACATACGAGATCGGCATGTCGGGATATTTTTTAGCATAGTCGGAGCCGTGCTTCAGGGCGGTTTCCCAAGCCTTATCGGTATCGGCGCGGACGGCGGCGATCAGGAACGCTCGGCGGTCGTTTGACCAGGCACCGGGGGAGTCGGGGAAGATTCCTTCCCGCAGTGTAGTGCTGGCATCGACCACGGAGTAAGTGTAAGCGCGCTTTTGCCCGAGGCTTTCCGAAGCGAAGATCACCTGCCATGCGGGGGCTTTGCCAGGCTGCGACTTCACTTTATCAATGTTGATGCTGGAGAGCCGAAGTATCTTGATGTCGGGTGCCCACAGACGCGCTTTGCCATACATGGCGTAAAGCGCATGGAGGCCCGTGACGGGTTCCGCAGGCTTCTTCTCAACCCTGGGTTCGGGTGTAGATGAACAGCCGAAGAGAAGCAATGCTGGAGCGAGCGCGAGCACGTCGCGTCTTGTCATCCCCTCAGTGTATCCGGCCAGTCAGGGCGCTATGGGGGCAAACACTAAAACCCATTGACAATTCCGAGCGGCGGAGCGAATATGGGGCAAGGAACCAGGTGATTTGCAGTGCGGTTCCCGAGTCGTCAAGTACCGCGTGCGTGTGCGCGGTGGGAGGTGGCTATAGAACCCGATCATATAGAGGGCGGCTGTCAGCCGGGCATGCGTAAGCGTGCTACGATGAATTCCCAACGCCACTGGTTAAACAGGATCGATGCGCATGCACTATAGGCGCAACATTGATTATGTCCGATCAGCCACTGACGATGGGGTTTCTGGTTTATGACCCGGTCGCCAGCCGCCCTTGCCCTTTTTACCCGCCCCAGGCTCCCCGCATAGTCAGTCCTGAACCTCTGAGGCATGCGATACTAAACGATTCTGCCTTTAGTCAGTATGCCCGATTCCACTGCCCTCGAAATCGTGAGTGCCCATAGCCCGGACTCCGATGACGCATTTATGTTTTACGCGCTCGCCACCAAAAAAATCCGCTCCTCGCGGGTTACTTTCCGGCATGTGCTCTCCGATATAGAAACGCTGAACCGCAAAGCGATGGAAGGCGTTTACGATCTAAGCGCAATTTCCTATCACGCTTACCCGTATGTCGCCGACAAATATGTTTTGATGGCCAGCGGCTCAAGTATCGGGGATGGTTACGGCCCGATGGTTGTGGCATTGCACCCAATGGAGCCGGAAGAAATCAAGGGCAAGAAGATTGCGATTCCCGGCACTATGACCACCGCTTATCTGGCTTTGAAAATTTTCGAGCCCGATTTCATTCCTGTGGTGGTACCCTTCGACAAAATTCTGGACACGGTTCAGGCCGGTACTGCCGATGCCGGCCTGATTATCCACGAAGCGCAACTCACGTATAACAAGGTAGGCTTCCACCGAGCGCTGGATATGGGCAAATGGTGGAAGGAGAGGTATTCGCTTCCTCTGCCGCTGGGTGGTAATGCTCTTCGCCGGTCGCTTGCGGACGATGTGAAAAACGAATGCTGCCGCATGATGAAAGAAAGCATCCAGTATGCTCTGGATAATCACGGGGAAGCGATGGATTATGCGCTTCAGTTTGCCCGCGATATGGAGCCGCGCCTGGCCGAGAAGTTCGTGGGGATGTACGTGAACCACTACACGCTCGATGCGGGGGACGTGATCCCGAAAGCTGTGCAGTTGCTGCTGGATAAGGGTCACGAAGTAGGCGTGATCCCGCATAAAACGCAGGTAGAATTCGTTCGCTGATTTGTGGGCTGACCCTGCTACAAGCGGATCGGGGGCATAATCGAAAGTAGATGCCCCGATCCGCTGTTGTATTTCTCCTTCTGCCTTTTGTTCTTCCAGGGCAAACTCCCAAAGATGTCCGCGCCGTCGCCAAACAGGGCCCCTCAGCAATTCCCACCGTCGCTCAATACCTGAACAGTACAGCTGTCGATACGCGCGTGGAGACCATCAGGCAACTAATCGCACTGGGGGGCA
>JAUZEU010000478.1 GCA_030838885.1 Bryobacterales bacterium
AGATGACTATCCTCCGGGTATCCGCAATCTTTTGTGCTGCAATTCTGATTTGCCCGGCGTTGCCTGGCACCGAACCAAATGCAGCCACGCGACGCTGGTGGTCGCATGTGGTGGCGATGTCTAAAGACGATCTGGAAGGCCGCGACGCCGGAAGTGTCGGGCATCAGAAAGCAGCACGCTACGTGGGCACCCGGTTCGCACGCGCAGGTCTGAAGCCTGCGGGCCAGACTGGATATTATCAATCTGTTCCACTGCATGAGATTCGACTGCGGACTGACCGTTCGAACATCGAACTGGCCGGCGAAGACGGCATTCGCAAGGTGCAATGGCTAAGGGACGTGACCATTGCACCTCGTACCGGTTTGCCGGAGGCGATTACAGGAGATCTCGTCTTTGTCAGCCAGACGGACCCCGCTGACGATCTCAACCTAAGAGGGAAGATTGTTGTCCAGCTAAGTCCGCCGCGCATGCTGCCGCGGTCCGTGAATGCGGTAAAGCCGGTACCCCATGCCGGAATCGTTGCAACGATCAGCATCGACAATCCAGGTGGCCCGGAGCCGCCTCACTGGCCCGTCGCTTATTCCAGAGCCATGACGCTGGCCGGCACACCACTCCCGGCGGCAAATGGTTTGCCCGTCGATTTCGTGTTCAATCACGAACACGCGGATATGCTGCTGGCCGGTTCGGGTCACACATACAAGGAACTGGCCGCGCTCGCCGCGCAAGGCAAGCCGCTTCCCCACTTCACAATTCCGGCCTCGCTTCGCGCCACCATGAGCTTCGAAACGCGGGAACTTGCTTCCGAAAACGTGGTCGCGGTTCTTCCCGGCAGTGATCCGGTACTTTCCAACGAGGTGGTCGTCCTTTCGGCGCATCTGGATGGCTACGGGATCGGCGAACCACGGGATGGTGACCGTATTTATAACGGAGCCTTCGATGACGCAGCTTATGTTGCGACTCTGATCGACTTCGCCGAACATCTGAAGGAATCAGGCACAAGACTGAAGCGGTCCTTACTGTTCGCGGTAGTCACGGCCGAGGAGAAGGGACTTCTTGGCTCCCGCTATTTTGTTGCGAACCCTACGATCCCCAAAGACCGCTTCGTCGCTAACATCAATCTGGATCAGCTTCGGCCCATCTTTCCTTTGAAACTGCTGACCACGCTTGCGCTCGATGAATCCACCCTTGGGGATACCGTGAAAGCCGTCGCCGCTGAGATGGAAGTACGGATCCGTCCCGATCCGGAACCCGAGCGCGGCTTGCTTCGCCGATCCGATCACATCAACTTCATGCAGTTGGGCGTGCCCGCCGTAGGTTTTATCTTCGGCTACGAGAATGGCTCGCCGGAGGAGGTGATCTACAGGCGTTGGTACGCGGAGCGATACCACAGCCCGGCAGATGATCTGAATCAGCCTTGGGTGCCCGAAGCGGCAGCTAAGTTCAATGAGTTCTTCGGTCGATTTGTTACCACGGTCGCAAACGCGGCCGAACGTCCACGCTGGAAGCCTGACAGTACGTTTGTCAAGTAGGTTATAACTCTAAGCAGACGCGCGCGTCCTCTGAGGATGAATATTCACATCTGTGCAGACGCGAGCGTGTGCGTATTGGCCTTGTTCTCAACTGTGTACTTCAGGTAAAATTTACATTGGGTAATACTAAGTCAGGCACTTACTAAGGTACTTACAAGCACAGTAGGCCGCATCTCGCTTTCGTTTCACACGAGCAATAGCGCTCGGAGGCACCTTTGTGAAACGGCCTTCAAAGTGCAGCAGATAACGAACGGATCCGAGCCGCCCCGAGGCATTCCGCCGAAGGGACCCCTCGATATTCGTCCGCACGCGCATCGCGCATTCGAGCAACAGTTTCCATTCATAGAGAGGTGTGCATTGTCGGAACTTCATAAAAAGAATCCCGTCGCCGGCGACACCGCAGTTTTCGGCAAAGGAATGATCATTAAGGGCAGCATCCAGAGCCAACAGGACGTATTCCTCGATGGCGAACTCGAAGGTGTGCTGGATATGGAAAACTGCCGGTTAACCATTGGTCCTCATGGCAGGGCCATCGCCGATACAAAAGCGCGAGAGGTGGATATCCACGGCGCTCTCAAGGGCAACGTGGAATCCACTGATAAGATTTCGATCCGAACCGGTGGCCGGCTGGTCGGGGATATCCGCACCGCGGGAATCGTTATTGAAGATGGGGCCTTCTTCAAGGGAGGAGTCGACATCGTGAATCCCCGTGCGCTGGGCAAGCGGGCAGGTGAGGCATGACGGCAGAGCCTGTAACCCGAAGCAAGCAACAGGTGGTCGAAGGCCTCTACCGTCTAGGGAGAATCCTGCACAACTCGGCCACCGATACAATCTACGAAACAACATTTGGAGATGAAGCAGCCCCCGCCGTTATCAGGATTCAGAAGGGCGGAACACCCGATGCCGAACGAATGCTTGTACGCTGGCGCAAGGCCACTGAGTTCTCGCATCCCAATCTAATCCGGGTCTATTCAGCGGGTTCTTCCGTACTGGATGACATTCCGATCATCTATGTAGTCATGGAACACGCGGATGAGTCGCTTGCCGGTGTGTTAGCTGAGCGGGCATTGTCTGAGCAGGCGGTGGGTGACATGCTGACTCCGACGCTGTCAGCGTTGGCATATCTGCATAAAAACGGTTACGCGCATACCAGCCTGAAACCTTCAAATATTTTGGCCGTTGGGGATTTGCTGAAGCTGTCGGCTGACAAGGCTACACCATTTAAGGAAGGCGCATCAGGGCCGGATGACATTTGGGCCCTTGGCGCTTTGATCGTGCAGTCGCTCACGCGCAAGCCGCCGAAGATTGAACACGATTGGGCGCCATACATCCTGCGCGAAGCTTCTGAGCCTTTCACGGATGTGGTGCGTAACTGTCTCGAGTCGAATCCGTATCTTCGGTGGACGGTCGATGAGGTTGCTGCGCGGCTCGGAGTGAAGTTGGTTTCCCCGCCTCCGCCGCTTACTCCTGTTAAGAAGGAAGAAGCGCTCAAACCGCCAGCGCCGTCCGCCCCGGAACCAGTTCGGGCCGACAAACCTGTTGAAGAGGTAATTGCCCAGCCCGTCATCGAAGACCCGCCTATCGATGAGCCTGTGTTCGACGATCCTGTTGCGAAAGACACAAAGCAGGAACCAGCGGCAAGGGATGTAGATCGACACACGAGCTTCCTCCCGGAGGAGGACGAGCATCAGCCCCCGAACAGGAAATGGGTCTATGGTGGGATCGCCGCGTTGGTGGTGGTAGGCGCTTTGGTGGGAATCGGTCGTCAGAAAGATTCAGTTCCGGCTGTTGCACCATCAAATCCCGCGGCCGCAGAGACCGCACCGGCGCAACCGTCGCCTGCACCGCGCCCCTCGCCGATTCCTCAGGCAACATCACCTCAGCGCTCCGATCCTCAACGCTCGGAAAGGCCCGCGCCGCCCTCTGATCATGCGAAGGGTGCTTCCTCCCGGCAAATGGCCAGACGTGCGGACGGTTGGTCCGTCGTGGTAGCAAGCTATCGCTCCCGCACTCCCGCCGAAAAGAGAGCGCACGATATGGCCCGCAGATGGCCGAAGTTCAATGCGAACATCTTCGAGCAAAAGGCAGACCGAACTTACTATCTGGTGGTAATCGGGCAGAACCTCTCTGAGGACCAGGCACAGGCATTGCGAAAGCGCGCTGTGGCGTCCGGACTCCCCCGAGACACCTACGTCAAACGATTTCTTTGACAACGCGTAAGCATCCCAATTCGGAAGTGTGGTTAGAAACACTGGAGCGATGATTGCCATTGAGTCGGCATGGCTCAATCATTGGAGCAGTTAAAGCAGAAGTATCAAAGCGTGATTTCGATGGCCCAAACCGTTGGGCACCTGCAAAACGTGAACATGCAGGGAGATAAGCTCTTCCTCCGTGCGGAGGTGGCGAACGAAGACGTCAGGAACAGCATCTGGAATGAAATCAAGAGAATCGATCCGCAATACAGTGATCTGATTGCCGACATTACCGTCAATTCTTCATTGCCGGCTCCTCAGGCGGCAACTGCTGCAGGTGCCGGGCAAGCCTCCCAGCAACGCACGTATACCGTTAAACCGGGCGATTCACTTTCTGCAATCGCACAGCAGTTCTACGGCAAAGCGAGCGACTACAACCGTATCTTCGAGGCGAACCGAGATAAGCTGAACGATCCAAATCGCGTTCAGGCCGGGCAGGTGCTAATCATCCCCGGCTGAGAGCGACGCTTAGAACTGCGCGGTACATTGCCCGGGCAGAACGAACCTCCCGGCAATGTACCCGAGTGTTTCGAGCCATCTCCAAAGTTTGATAAACGGTTGCCCCTGCGGACCGGATCGTCTGACGATAAGCGGCTCCGCCGTTTTGGCAAGGCAAAATGAATTGCGGCGAGGTGCCGACCTCGCTCCGGCTGCATGACCAAGTCATTTAGGACCAAGTCATTTACGATGGAGGCCCATCCGCCTGTGGACTCCGCAAGCCAGCTGTTAGGAAGCCCCGTCCTCCGTGTCTGGTAATGCTCCAGCGGATCGGGCGCTCCCTCCAGTACGTACAGCCGGTGTCGCCTGTCACCCCACTGGTCCGCCGAGTACTCCAAGCCTTCTTCGGCGCGGCCGCGCTCAGCCCGGAGAGCGTGGAAGACTTCCGGATAGTGATCGCATTGCCATCGCTTTCGGAATAGTAACTACCGTTCCACTGGGTGATCCATGGATCCTGGCTCTCGAACACCGGATTGAAAATGTCGCATCTGACCGGGCCCGACGGTTGCGGCGAATAATGCGGTCCACAACGCAAGTTCGCGAGTATCTGTATCGCGCTTGCGAC
>JAUZEU010000509.1 GCA_030838885.1 Bryobacterales bacterium
ATGCTTCGCTCAGCTGGATACCGGAAGCATTACCGTGACCGTGCGCGACTCCTCCGGACTCGCCATACCCGCCGCTTCGCTCAGTTTACGGAACGAGCTCACGGGAGGTGATGTGCGCCACGCAGTCAGCAGCGAGCAGGGTACCTACACTTTCCCTGTGGTCCCGAGCGGAAGTTATGCTCTGCTGATCGAGCACCCCGGATTCAAGTCGCTCCGCCAAAGCGGCATCTACGTTCAAGTTAATGAGCAACTCTCGGTCAACGCCTCTCTCCAGGTAGGTGAGGTGAGCGAACAAGTCGTGGTCACGGACGCCGCGCCCCTGGTTGAAGCGACATCGGGCGTCATCCGTGAAACCATTGATCGCGTCCGTGTCTCCGAGCTTCCGCTGAACGGTCGGAACGTGCTCCAGCTTCAGGTGTTGATTCCCGGTTCTGTCAGCGCGGGCTCGCTCGATCAGGGCGCCGGCTCGCCCGGCTACGCCGTGAACGGGGGCATTGGCGGTTCCAACTTCTACTCGCTCGACGGAAGCGAGTATCAGGACTCTTACTTCAACGCACCCCTTCCCTTTCCAAATCCGGACGCGATTCAGGAGTTCACTATCCAGACGAACTCTTACAGTGCGGAGTTCGGGCGCAATCGCGGCGCGTCTATCAATGCAGTCACTAAGTCCGGCACGAACAGTTGGCACGGTGGTGCTTTCGAGTTCGTGCGCAACGACATCTTCGATGCGAGGCCGTTCTTCTCGGTTGGACTCCCCGCGTTCAAACGCAATCAGTTCGGTGCCCAGTTCGGCGGACCTGTGCGTAAGAACCGGACGTTCTTCTTCGTGGCATGGCAAGGCACGCATGAACGAGGAACCCCGACCACCAGCAACGCTCCCGTGTTGACGTCACAAATGCGCGCGGGGGATTTTTCCCAGCTCTCCCGCAAGATCACCGATCCGCAGAACGGGGGTCTTCCGTTTACGGGGAATATCATTCCCCCCAGCCGTCTCAGCGCCCCCGCCGTGAACTTCCTCAATAAATTCGTGCCGCTGCCGAATCTCGGAACCAACACCTACGTCACTCCGCAGCCGGCGCCCAAGGACAGCAATCAGTATCTTGGCCGTCTGGATCACGAATTCAGTGCCACTGATCGCATGTACGCGCGTTATATCTTCAATGACGATTTTCTGTTCAGTCCTGCCGGTAATCTTGCCAACTGGGGCATCAATCAGAACTTCAAACGTCAGGGAATTGTCGTTGGCGAGACGCATCTGTTCAGCCCGAACCTGATCAATACCGTGTCATTCGCCTTCAACCGCGTCTATTCCTATATCGTTCAGACTCCGGACTTCACATGGTCCGATCTCGGAGCCAACATTCCGGCGGCGAGCCCGGCCACACACAGCTGGCAGAACCTCACGGTGAGCGGCTACTTCAGCGCGGTCACCGGTACCTTCTGGGACCTTGGCCGGAACACGTTCAACGTCAGCGATGGTCTCAGCTGGATCCGCGGGCGCCATTCGATAAAATTCGGAACGCAGATTTCGCGCTATCACGTTGACCAGATCAATGAGTTCTTCTCACGCTTCGGCGGCACTTTCAATGGCTTCGCAACGGGCGATGCAGTGGCAGATCTGATGCTGGGCCGGTTGAATACTTTGCGCGAGGTTTCCGTGCTCGGCAACAATCTCACTCAACTGCTGCCGCAGTTCTACGCAACGGACGACATTCGGGTCACTTCACGTCTGACGGTGAACCTCGGCGTCCGCTATCAGCCGGACCTCCACTTCACTGAAGCGAGCGGCAAAGAGAGCGCATTCCGTCCAGGGCAGCGATCCTCTATATTTCCGAACGCTCCGTTAGGTCTGCTGTTCAAGGGCGACTCGCAACTCCCTCCGAACGTCATCCACAACGGGCTTGCGAATTTTGCTCCGCGCGTGGGGTTTGCCTGGGATGTTGCCGGCAACGGCAAGACTGCCGTTCGTGGGGGCTACGGCATCTTCTACGACGACTTCGCTTCCATCCGTCTGAACCGGTTCCCGCTGATTCAGCCATTCGTGTTGGATATCAGCCTCTTCGACGTCTCACTCTCCGATCCGTTCAACGGTAAGAGTCCTTTCCCGTTTACACCGCCTTCCACGCCGGAACAAAAGAAGGCCTTTCAGTTCATCACGCCTGCCGCCACCACTTCGTTTAACCCGGACTTCTCGACGCCCTACGCCCAGCAGTGGAACTTCAACATCCAGCGTCAGCTTCCGTTCGATATGGTGGTCACGGCCGCGTACGTCGGGTCCAAGAGTTCGCGACTATTCGGATCCCACAATCTGAATCCCGCGATCAACGGCCCGGGTGCGACTGTCGGCAACACACAGGCCCGTCGCATCTATCAACAGTTCGGAACTATTGAGGAGGAGTCCACGCTTGGCTACTCGCAGTATCATTCGTTCCAACTCACCGTTAATCGGCGCTATGCACACGGCTTCACGCTTCTCGGGTCGTATACCTTTTCAAAGGACATTGGTCTCACTTCGTCGCAGGGTGAGGGCTCGCTCGGAACTCGGGACCCGAATAACTGGAACCTTGATAAGGGACTGATGAGTACAGACCGGACTCATATTGTCGCCATTTCCTCGGTTTGGGAGTTGCCCACATCCTACCGGAACCGGATTCTTAACCACGCGCTTGGAGGCTGGGAACTCACTGGCATTTATACGGCTTCGAGCGGTGCTCCGCTGACGGTCCGGACAGGTGTTGACCGGTCGCTGAATGGCCAGAATCTCGATACGGCGGACGTACTTGGCGGCTGGGGCATACAGGGCAGCCGCACCCGGCAGCAGGAACTCACGCAATGGTTCAAGACGTCGGCATTCACCTTGCCCGCGGTGGGCTCAGTCGGCAACAGCGGCATTGATATCGTCCGCGGGCCGGCGGTATCGAATCTGGACCTCGCATTGTTCCGCAACTTTCGGGTGAAGGAGGGCATGCGACTGCAGTTCCGCGCCGAGTATTTCAACATTCTGAACCATACAGTCCTGGGCAATCCGAATACGACTTTGACCAGCAGCAATTTCGGCAGGATCCTGTCGACTGCTACCCCTCCCAGAGTGGGCGAAATGGGGCTGAAGCTTTCGTTCTGATTGTTTAGAGCAGCGAAACGTTCCAGCCTGTTCTGCAACCGTGCTATTCGGCGCGAGATGGCAGACCGGAACAGGCATCAGGCAGATTACAAGTCACGGTCCCGCACGCGCTGAACTGCGTCGGGGCTCCAACTGTGGAGACTTACCTGGATAGGCTTGCTGGCAATCTCGCCGAGATATTTGTCCCGTGGGTAAGATCATCCACATCTCGCAAGACATCGGTAGCGGTCCTCGTCGCGGTCGCAGAGCGGCATTTCTATTTGGCGTTATTCGGACGCAGCCCAGAATCAATCTGAGAATGCCCGGCTGTTCCGATCTGCTCCTGACTTGCTGCCGGGGAAATCTCCAGAGCCGAGCACCTATCCTGGATAGCTCCCGGCGATGTATCCATGCAACTGGGTGATAGTCTCCGCCTGCACAGAGATGATCCAGTTCACGAGATCCCCGATGGATACTATACCCACTACCTTGCCGTGATCGATCGCGAATAGGTGGCGGCTGCGACTCACAACCATCAGGCGCATGCAGTCATCGACCGAAGTGCCGGGCTGTACGCAAGTGGCGGGTTGCGTCATCGCCTCGGCGACCGTTGTTTCCGCCGAGGACCTTCCCAGCAAGATGATCTTTCGGGCATAGTCGCGCTCGGTGAATGCGCCGAGCAACCGGTCTCCATCCATGACCGCCAAAGCGCCAATATCCTCCTCGGCCATGCGGGCCAGCGCCTCCCGAACAGGACAGCCGGGAGGAACGGAACTGACTCGATAACCCTTCCGGGCAAGAACTGAACACACGGAATCGGTAATCTCCATCGACATCCCTTTCTTCTCGCGCCGTTCTCGGCGCGTGTACAGCAAATATAGCTCTTTTAAAAGATAGAAAACAGCTGTTCGTCGGCCTAAGCGGCGGCGACACGACCCGGATCTGTCAGATACCTTCCCGAAAGCATGAAGTTCGCACGGAACGATTCATCACAGAAGATCCTCAATGCTGTTCTCAGATGTTTCCCGGAATCGCCTCGTCGGTCAAGACGCGCTCGTTTCGATTGATCCAGGCTGGCGCAGTGGCGCAGACAGCCAGTTTGTCGGGACCGGACACCCGCCACTGAATTGACTGCGGTCGCCCGCACAATTCTGTCCTTGATGTCGATAGCTGCCCCGGGGCGGCGTCGTTGCTGGTGAACATGGCCATCGCCGGTCGGAATACCCGAGTTTGCAAGCGCGAGAACAAGCGGGCGAGTTTCCAACCATCAACCATACAGTGTGACGACACGCAAAGCGCTTAAACGCGCTCTCGGCCGACGATATGCGCCAAGCCTTATTGTCAACGCGAATACTCGATCGGGGTTTGGACAACGCCCATCAGACAACATCCGACAGAAGGCGGCGTTTGTTGCACATTCCACCGTGAGATCTACGTCGTCCTGGACATCTGAATACCCATAATCCAAAGACGACCGCTGGCTGAAGTACCACAAAAGCGTACATTTAACATTCTTCGCGCCGACTCAGTCCTTGGTATCGTCTCCTTACCCGAACTGACCCACACCAATTCAGGGCGCGTTCCGGCGGTTGGTCGGCAGTCCGGATGTCATCAGAAACTCTCACCTCGGAAATAGCTCCTTGTGCGCAGCGCTACCGATAGCCTGCCATACTGTCGTAGAATTAAGAACTGCACTACGTGAAAGTGCTCCGGCATGCGCTTCAGTTGTCCATGCCAATAGTAAAGCCCCAGTCGGCTCGTCTGGTCCCGGACATGCCACCGAAATAGCAAATTCTTTGATCAGCCACGCGGCGTCGCCCTGGTTACGACGCAAAATATTCATCGAGCGAATCGTTCCACCAGGATTTATCTATGCGTTCCCGATAACAAGATGCCGCAAAGCCAATACGATCCCACTCTGTCGGGGAATCAGCAGTCTGCCACTTCCCCCCAATATCCAAACGGCAACCCCGATGCCTCATACAACCCCGCAACTGCGAGGAATACTGATTCCTGCGTACCAATCCACAACACCGGAGAAGTTGTCCACAATTACTCGTCAAACGGGCCGGCGCCCGGAAAGATCGCGTTCCGTTGGCTCTATGGCTCGAACGTTGCCGCGCTGAATCGCGATCCACGTATCCAGGCGGTCCAATATAACGAGGACACTTATATCCTTCGTCAGAACGTATGCGTTCATTGGGAGGCGCCGTTCACCTATCTGCTCTTCGGAAATGCGGGCGCGTTGCTGATCGACAGCGGCGCAACGCCCCAATCGGCATACTATCCGTTGCGTGACACCGTCGACCAGATCATCACACGGTGGAGCCAGATACGGCGCAGAAAAAGCGTTCCGCTGACGGTGGTCATGACCTCCGGCGAAGACATCGCTCAAAACCAGGGGTTGGGGCAGTTTACGGGCCGCACTGCCACGACTCTGGCGCCCAAGGCGCTCGCGGAGATGAAGCGGTTCTATAACCTCGGGAACTCCTGGCCTTCCGGCACGGCGCGGATTGATCTGGGCGACCGTATTGTTGAGGTTATCCCGACACCAGGAGCGCACAAGGACGGAATCACCTTCTATGACCCGTACAACGACTTCCTGCACACGGGAGACCTGATTTTCCCTGGAAAAATTAATATCAGCAACGATACGGACTACGTCGCCTCGCTCCAGCGGCTGAAGCACTGGGAGGAGACGCATCCGGTGAAGTGGGTGATGGGTGGCCACATCGAAATGCAGTTTGTTCCGGGCAAGGCTTACCCACGCTTCGCCACTTATAAGCCGTATGAGCGCCTGCTTCAATTGGAGCCTGTACTTCTTAACGACGCGCTGACGGCTGCCAGGGATGTCGTCGGCAAGCAGATGGCGATGGTTCGTCCGGACTTCGTCCTGCTGAACGGGGTCAGCCCCGACCAGAAGACCTCCGTTTTTCCGTCGGGCGTGCCGAATATCAACGCGCCGCGCCCCTTCTGAGTCATGCAGAGATCGACATCTATGAAGCGTAGAACGTTTATGGTAGTACCCTTTGCGTCAGCCGCGTTGGTTACCGCCGAGCCTGGGCCCCAGACAGCCACAACTCCATCGGCGGAGCGCATCGACTTCATGGCCAATGTCCCGGCTCCCGGCGCATTTCCCGGGAAGTGGATCTGCGGTTCGCCATCCTGTATGGACAACCACGATCCTCCTGTCCAAGTGCACTGGTACAACGAGCATACGGCCTTCCTGCGGCAGAACAAAGCTTATAGCTACGAAGCGCCCTTCATGCACTTGTACTTCGGTAACGATCGCATCCTGATGCTGGATCAGGGTTTCACGACACTCCGCACCGACTGGGCGCTCCGCGATGTGGTGGACGATTGTATCGGGAAGTGGTGCCTTCGACATGGACGACGGGTGGAGAATATGGAGTTGCTGCTGGCATTCAGTCATCTCCATTCAGATCACTATGCAGCGCTCAACCAGTTTATTGATCGTCCAAACACTCGCTGTATGGGCCTCACGCATGAAGAGATGGTCGGGTTTTGGGGAATGACGAACTATCCGGAGGAGCGGGTGGCGCTCGACCTCGGCGGGCGGAATATCCTGATCTGGGGCAGCCCCGGCCACGTCATTTCAGAGTTTGCGTACTATGACACCTCTACGCAGATTCTCTACACCGGCGATATGTTTTATCGCGGACGTTGCTACATCAGTTTCTGGGACAAGTGGTTCGATAGTATGACTCGGTTAATCGATTTCGCCGATACGCACCCGGTCGCTCACGTGGTCGGCTGCCATGTCGAGATCAGCCGCACGGGAGAGGATTACCCATACGGTGTGACTTACCAGCCCGACGAAGCGCCGATGCAGCTAACTGTCGCCGAACTGCGCAAAGCGTATGAGGTTGCGAAGACGGTTACCAGACCCGGGATCTACTTCACCGGCTCTGTATTTCTCTGCAACCAGACTCGCGGAACGACCACGAGCGATACGAATCCTTACGCGTACTCCTAAGCTCGTCTCCTGTTTCAGCGGTTCGTGATGGTTCCGCCGTGCTGGTCCAAAAGGCCATGTTGCTATGCTGAGCAACTGGAAGCGCAAGTATGAGCCGGACGCCCAGTTGTTACGATCTTATTGGCCTATGCGGATGCCTGATTCATCCCCTCAAACCGTTTCGTCTCCAAGCCCAGGCTTCCGCGATGCCGTTCAGCCCTCCCGAACGCTCTAAACACAGGCGAGGTGCTTTTCTCAGAGCGCCGCAAGCATGTTTGGTTTGGCACGCAGCAAGGTTGACTTAAGAATGCAGAAGCCAGTCATTTTGACCGTGGATGACGACCCGGAAGTTCTCCGCGCGATTGAACGCGACCTGAAGAGGCACTACGAAGACCGTTATCGCATCCTGCGAGCTGACTCGGGACGAGCAGCACTGGATCTCCTGCGCCGGCTGCGGCAACGGAACGACGCGGTAGCGCTGCTGGTTGTGGATCATCGCATGCCGCAGATGAATGGAGTCGAAATGCTGCAGGAGGCAATTAAACTCTATCCCAACGCCAAACGGACGCTACTTACCGCCTACGCGGACACCGATGCAGCGATTAAAGCAATCAACGACATTCAACTCAATCACTACCTGTTGAAACCCTGGGATCCCCCCGAACAGGAGCTCTTCCCCGTTCTTGACGATCTCCTCAATGACTGGTCAGCTAATTTCCATCCGCCATTCGACGGGATTCGGGTGCTCGGCACGCGCTGGTCATCAAAGTCTTACGATATCCGCAACTTTCTCGCGCGAAACCAGGTGCCGTATCAATGGCTTGATGCGGACGCAGCGAACAGAGACGAAGAAGTGGATCGCCTTCTGAAGAGTTTCGCTCCAGAAGAACTTAAGCTTCCTCTTGTAATGTTCCCGGACGGGAATTGCGTGTCAGAACCGCAGACGCAGGATCTGGCCGAAAGGCTTGGCCTCAGGACTCGTGCCGGCCTGGAATTCTACGACCTCGCAATCGTCGGCGGTGGGCCAGCCGGACTTGCCGCAGCCGTTTATGGTGCCTCGGAGGGATTGAAAACAGTTATGGTCGAGAGGGAAGCTCCGGGCGGGCAAGCTGGACTCAGTGCGCGAATTGAAAACTACCTCGGTTTTCCCTCGGGTCTGACCGGCGGAGATCTCGCACGCCGCGCCGTCGCCCAGGCTCGCCGTTTCGGCGTGGAGATCGTCTCTCCTCAGGAAGCTATCGCTCTGCGGGTTGCCGGCCCGTACCGCTACCTCGCGCTGAACAACGGAACCGAATTGTCCTGCCACGCGATGCTGCTCGCAACGGGCGTTCAGTGGCGCAAACTCGAGATACCAGGAATGGATCGCTTACAAGGTGCAGGCGTGTACTACGGCGGCACGGCAACGGAGGCGTGGTCATGTAAGGACGAGGATGTTTATATTATTGGTGGCGCTAACTCTGCAGGACAAGCCGCAATGTCCTTCTCTCAGTACGCCAGACGCGTGGTTCTGTTGTTGCGCGGTGATTCGCTGGGCGCCACCATGTCCCGATATCTAATCGAGCAAATTCAAAAAGCTGCCAATATTCAGATCGAATACCACACGCGAGTGGTTGAGGTGCACGGCGAGGATCATCTGGAAGCTGTTTCATTCGTGTGCGATCTGACCAACGATGTAAGTCGTGTTCCGGCGAATTCTTTGTTCGTATTCATCGGCGCGGAGCCGCGGACGGCCTGGCTGGACGGAACAGTCGAGCGAAATGAGCGCGGGTTCATATTAACGGGTCCGGATCTCCTCCGGCCCGGCAAACGGCCAAAGGGCTGGACGCTGGAGCGCGATCCCAGTTTGTTGGAGACGAACGTCCCCGGCGTCTTCGCGGTCGGCGACGTTCGATACGGCTCGGTGAAACGGGTCGCCTCAGGAGTCGGCGAAGGTTCTGTCGCAATCCAGTTTGTTCATCAATACTTGAGCAACGTATCGTGATCTCCCCGCGCCCGTCCGAAAAACAGTCTCCTGAAGCCGCGCTGCGGCAGATTAATATCTTCTCGGATCTTCGCGAGGACCAGTTGCAATGGTTTGTGTCAAATGCTAAGCAGCTCCTGGTCTCATCCGGAGACGTTCTTTTGCACGAAGGCGATCCGGCGGAAGCGCTCTTCGTTTTGCTGGAGGGCGAAATCCGTGGGCGCCGGGAAAGCGCTGGAGCCGATGGCCCTGGTTTTGTGGCGCGGGCCGGCCAGGTAGTTGGCTTGTTGCCGTTCTCGCGAATGACCCACTTCCCGCTGACCGCCCGCGCGATTGCCTCTACCTGGATGCTGGCGCTGCACAAAGACCGCTTTCAGGAAATGCTGCAACGTATTCCCGAACTGCTTCCCCGATTGATTGGGGTCATGGCCGATCGAATTCGGGAGTATAGCCGGGCCGAACAACAGCGGGATAAATTAAGCGCACTTGGCAAGCTCTCCGCGGGACTGGCTCACGAACTGAACAATCCCGCATCCGCGGCACGCCGCGCGGCGGAGGGTCTTCGCGAGTGCATGCAGGAGCTTCGCAGGGTCAACAAGGCGCTGGATAGTGAGTCGCTTTCCTGCGAAGAGCGATCGGCGCTGGCTTCCTTCGAAGAGGATCTGCTCGATCAGATGGCATCCACATCTCCGCTGGATCCTCTCGAACAGAGCGATATAGAGCAGGACCTTGCGTCCTGGCTGAATCGCCACCATATCGCAAATGCGTCCCGGCTCGCTTCGGGCCTCGTCGAAGCCGGAGTTGACATAGCGATGCTGGAGAAACTCGACGCACGGTTTCGGGCTGGCTTGCTGTCTCATATTCTCGCGCGTGTGGTTTCTTCCGTCGGCTCCGAAAGACTGACGCGGGAGATCGAGGCCAGTACCGGACGAATCTCCGAATTAGTCCGCGCCATCAAGGAATACACCTATATGGACCAGGCGCCGGAGCAGGAGGTTGATGTTCGCCGTGGCATTGAAAGTACGCTCACAATGTTGAAATTTCGGCTGAAACACGGCGTGGAAGTGAGGCGCGAGTTCGACCCCGACCTTCCAAGGGTATTTGCGCGTGGAAGTGAACTGAATCAGGTCTGGACCAATATCATTGATAATGCCATTGATGCAATGGGCGGTAAGGGTGAATTGACAATTCGAACTTCCAAAGAGCTTGATTTCGTTCTGGTTCAGATCATCGACAGTGGACCGGGTATTGCAGGCGCGGTGAAACCCCATATCTTTGAGCCATTCTTTACGACAAAGGGCGTCGGCGAGGGCACGGGAATGGGCCTGGATACTGTTTACCGAATCGTGCGCAGCCATCGCGGAGAGATTTCGTTTGAATCCGAGCCGGGGCGAACCAGTTTTCAGGTGCGATTGCCGCTGAAGACTGCCTGATCCGAAAGCAATCCTTGCGACCACGAGGAGGGTAAGAACAACCCGTTCGACTTGCGGGTAGTCGTGCGTCGGTACCCGATACTCGCAATCCGGCGCATTAGCGCCTTGCCGCCTTCAGGATCGCGGCCCGCAGTCGCGGAAAGCGAGCATTCAAATCGGCGGTGCGAATGGAATTGATGTGCCTTGTGCCCTCAATTCGTGTCGTCAGAATCCCCGCCTCCCGCAACACCTTAATGTGAAGGGACAGGCTAATGTGACGGGACAGGCTCGGTTTGGGCATATCGAGGCATCATCGATTGCAGGGCTGCTCGCCTTTCTCGGCTAACTGGACGACCTCGATCCCTGCTGGGTCGCTCAGCGCGTGCATTATTTCGCTTAAGGGGTGCCTGGCCGAGAGACCCAACGGCAAATTCCATGAGCACGCTGCCTGCAACGCTCCGACTGCCTGTCTCACGGGGAGTTACGGCGATGCGCTCGGACAGGTGTTTCGGCGCAACTCTCCGGACTAAGGGGCAGGTGTGCAACTCAGCATTCCGATTCTGAACCGTGCCGCGCGCGCCGATGTCACAGGGGACGAACTGCAGGTTCAGCAGCAGGAGATTCGTCTCAGGCAACTGGAGAAGCAGGCGAAGCTGGAAATTCGGACTGCCCAGATCGCGGTAGACGAAGCGCGGGCCAGCGGCAGGACCGCGTTCTACAGGACCAGACGCTGGACGCCGAGAAGCAGAAGCCCAGGAGTTTGTCGGAAAGAAACAACAACATTGGCGAGAGATGTTTTCAGGAGTGAATAATTCCGGTAACCTGGGTTGATGAACTTCCGGTTTCGGGAATGCGGTCTGGATCAGCCGATGCTGCTGTCGCCGTCGATACAGGACTGGTTGCCGGAAAATCATCTCGCCCGGTTCATCGCTGATGTGACGGAGCAGCTGGACCTCTCGGAAATAGTGAAGGAGTACAGGCGGCGGGACGGGCGCGGGCAAGCAGGCTCATGCTACCACCCCTTGATGTTGACCCGGCCTCTACTATACGGCTATGCGGTTGAGGTCTCGAGTTCGCGAGTCATCGAGCGAAAGACCTGTGAGGACTTGGCGTTTCGCTGTCTGGCAGCGGATCAGCACCCGGATCACGACACCATCGCCACCTTCCGGCAAATGCATTTGGAAAGACTGGCGGGCTTGTTTACACAGGCCCTGCGGTTATGCCGGAAGGCGGGTCTGGTGAAGTTGGGTTATGTGGCCATTGATGGAAGCAAGCCGCAGGCCAATGCTGCAATAGATCGGGCAGAACCTGGGGGCGAAGCCGACGGCGGTCAGTGCGGACGCGGGTTCTTTCAGCGAAGAACAGGGTGACCGGCGAGCACGCACAAGGTATCGAATTATATGTGGCCACGGGAGAACAGCAGCATGGCGAAGCGACTGCAGCAGCGGCTGCGGCGGAAGACGCAGATACTCCGCTGGAAAGGATGAAACGGAAACTGAAAACGGAAGCCGGCCACGAGATCTACAA
This sequence comes from Bryobacterales bacterium, assembly GCA_030838885.1. Lineage (GTDB taxonomy): Bacteria > Acidobacteriota > Terriglobia > Bryobacterales > Bryobacteraceae > BOG-234. The sequence continues at coordinate 11,976 of JAUZEU010000509.1, forward strand.
GATGTGCATGGCCATCGTCGAACCAGTTTTCGGCCAGATCAAAGATGGCGAGGCTTCCGGCGCTTCGGTTTGCTGGGCTTAAACAAGTGAGCGCCGAGTGGACGCTGATCTGTATGACGCACAATCTCTCCAGGCAGTACCAGCAAGACTTAGTACAAGCCAGGTCATTCGAGGCGACAGCGCGAGCGAACTATTGGAAGGCACAGGCTGAGCTGGACCGGGCTCTTGGTACGCTTCTCTCCGTGCGCGGAATGGTATTCGAGCAGGCAGTTGCAGGAACAATTGTAAAGCAGCATTCCGCTCCCCTCGTCTTCTTGCAGACTTCGTAACAACACATGCCGTCCGTGGTGGCGGCAGTTCCTCTCTCCTGACACGGCAAAGGCCCTTTCGCTTTACCTTCTCAATCGGGACAGCTGAATTCCCGGTTTAGTTTCAGAAAATGCCCCGTTCCTGGTGAGGGCAGCCAGACATCGGTACCCAGCAAGGCACCGCCGAGGCGTATTGTCTCTCGCAACTGGCCACAGATGTACACCGGTGTCATTCGTTTGCGGAGCTTGATTTCTCCCTTCGACATTTCAGTGAAAAAGCCGGACCCAGGAACTCCACTCCGCTGTAGATCTTCAGACAAATATCTGCTCGTGAACTTCGCCCGCCACATCCGTAAGCCGGAAGGGGCGGCCTGCATACCGGTAGGTGAGTTCCTTATGCCGCAGACCCATCAGAGCCAGCAGCGTAGCGTGCAGGTCATTTGTGTGCATCTGCCCCTCTGTCGCCCGAACTCCCAGTTCGTCCGTTGCTCCGTAACTGAATCCTTTCTTCACTCCAGCCCCCGCCAGGAACATGCTGTACCCAGTAATATTGTGGTCGCGCCCATCCGGGCCCTGAGCCATAGGAAGGCGGCCGAACTCGGAGCCGAACAGCACCAGGGTATCGTCCAGCAGTCCACGCTGACCAAGGTCCGTCAGCAGCGCGGAGGTTGGCCTGTCGATCAGGTTGCATTGCCCGATCATGCCATCATGCAGGTTGGTATGGTGATCCCAGCCGGACTGGCATATTTCCACAAAACGCACGCCGGCTTCACTAAGCCTTCGCGCCATAAGACACTGGCGCGCGAACGCTCCCTTCGGCCCGGGCTGAATCCCATAAGCCTCCTGCACAACTTGAGGCTCCTTTGAGATGTCCAGCAGTTCGGGCACTTTGCTTTGCATCCGGAAAGCCAGCTCATACGACTGGATAATGCCATCCACCGGATCAGGGGCACCCGGTTTAGCCTTCAAATCCCGGTTCATCGCCTGGATTAGATCCAATTGGCGTCGCTGCAAAGGCTCCGGCGCTGTCGGTTTCAGATTGGGCAGAAAACCCTGGTCATTGATGCGCGTCCCCTGGTAATGCGCAGGTAGAAAGGCGCTGCCATAGTTCACTGCGCCACCGAAATTCGGAGACGGGTTAATGGTGATATAGCCTGGCAGGTCCTGGTTTTCGGTGCCGAGTCCGTACAGCAGCCAGGCCCCCATGCTTGGCCGTGTCAGGGCTGCGTTCGCGCTGCCGGTGTGCAACTGGACGACTGCCTGCGGGTGAGCCGGCGTGTCCGTGTGCAACCCTCTTAGCCAGCAAAGGTCGTCGGCATGGGAGGCGATTTTCGGCAGCAGTTCTGAAAACCACGAGCCAGTTTGGCCGTATTGTTTGAACTTGAACTTCGAGGGTGTCAGCACCGTGCCGCCCGGTCCCGACTTGCCCGCGTTCTTCTGCAACTCCGGCTTGTACTCGAAGGCGTCCGGCGTGGATATTGCGCCTTCCATAAAAATGAATATGATGCGCTTCGCTTTGGCCCGAATGTGAGGCGGCTTCGGGCCCAGCGGGTTCTGTTCCGAAGCCGCTGCCTGGGCCAGCAGCCCCGACAAGGCGAGGTGACCGAACCCTGCGCCCGCGGATTTCAGCAAAGAGCGACGTGAAAGAGCGTTTGTCGAAAATGTGTCTGACATCGATTGGATCTCCTGTCCTTTAGCGAACGAATCTGAACTCAGCAGAGGCGTAAAGCGCCTGCACAAAGCTCATCCAGGCGGCCTGTTTCGAATCCCTGGGCTGGACCACTGGTTCCGGGGCGGCGTACTCCTTACGGTCCATATCGTCCCCTTCGAGAGAAGCTTTTGGAATCGCTGTCTGAGCGGGTTTTACTGCCGCCTGGACCGCTGGCAGCGGCCCACAGGAATCCTGGTACGCGGCAATAAACTTCCGCGCGCGATCGAGTTCCGCCTGATTGGGCGATCTTCCCAGGGTGAGCCGGTAGACAGTTGCGATCCGTGAGGCATCCGCGCCCGGCCGGGAGAGAAGGTCTTCCGCGAGCCGGAGCGATTGCTGCCGGACAAACCAGGAGTTCAGGAGGAATAGCGCCTGCGTGGGAACGGTGGTCGCCTCGCGTTGCCCTGTTACCAGGGTCTGCGTGACGGGGTCGAAGGCCGCAATCGCAGCGGGTGTAAGCCCGCGAAGCAGCGGCAAGTAGATGCTGCGAACTTCGCTCCCGTTAGCCGCTTCCTGGATGGCGGCCGACTGCGGCCCGTTATCCCGCATTTCAATCATCTTGAGCTGATTGGTGATCGGTTCCGCGGGCGGTTCGAACTGCCGGTGGCCGGAAGCGGCGAGCATGGAATCGCGCATCTCTTCTGCATCGAGACGGCGCGGAGCGTGGCGCCAGAGCAGGCGGTCGGCGGGATCCAGATCCAGATAGCTGGCCGGGGCATCCGAACCCAGGCGGTAGGTCCGTGAAAGCACCAGCGTTCTCACCAGACGTTTGACAGACCAGCCGTCTTCGATGAACCGGCTGGCCAGATAGTCGAGCAGTTCGGGATGCGACGGCCTGTCGCCT
>JAUZEU010000388.1 GCA_030838885.1 Bryobacterales bacterium
TTCCAGCGCAGTATAAAGCATCTCCTCAACATCCGGCATCAGGCGATGAATCTCGTCGATGAAAAACACCTGCCGGTGCATAATGCCGCTCAAAATTCCCGAAAGATCGAGTTTCTTCTGCAGCACCGGGCCGGAGGTCTGCGTAAAGGGAACATCCAGTTCCTGCGCAATGATCGAGGCGAGCGTGGTCTTCCCAAGCCCGGGAGGTCCGTAAAGCAGCACGTGATCCATCGCCTCACCGCGCTTGCGGGCCGCGTCGATTGCAATCTGCAGATTCTCTTTGAGCCGCGTCTGACCAGTGAAATCGGCCAGGCGGCGCGGCCGCAAACCGGCTTCGAACTGTTGTTCGTCATCACCGGCAATAGCAGAAACCAACCGCGAATTTTCCGCCATCTATCGCACCAATTCCAGAGCCTTACGGAACAAGGGCTCAAATTGTTCCGGCACGCCGGCCGCGCGCGCCTTCCGGATCGCAGCCTCCGCGGCAGGCCTGGCGCAGCCCAGATTCAGCAATCCGGAGAGGACGTCTTCATCCAGCGGCGACAGCGAGGGCGCAGTAGCCGCCGCATCCTCACCAGCCGGAGCCGGCAGCTTATCCCGCAACTCCAGAATCATGCGCTCAGCGGTTTTCTTGCCCACCCCTGGAATGCGCACCAGCCGCTCGACTTCCCCGCGCCGAATAGCCATCAGCAGATCCGCCGCATCCATGCCGCTCAGAACCTTCACGGCCAGCCCCGGTCCGATTCCACTCACCGAAATCAGCTTTTCAAACAGATTCTTCTCATCCTGCGTGAGAAAGCCATAAAGCAGGAAAGCATCCTCCCGGACGTGCGTGTGGATGCGCAGCCTGGTCTCGCTCCCATCGCCGGGAAGCCTGGAAAATGTGGAAATGGGGACGATGACGTCGTAACCGACGCCGCCCACATCAAGGATCACCTGGTTGGGGTGCTTCTCGACCAGGGTCCCGCGAAGCAGCGCAATCATGGGGGTGTGTCTAAATTGTACACATGGCGCGTCGGCGGTTTTTTGTAGATCGGGTCGAGGACGGACGAGCGGAAATCTCGGGCGATGACGCCCATCACCTCACCCGCGTATTGCGCGTGGAGGTGGGCCAGCAGTATGAAATCACAGACACTCACCGGGTCTGGCTCGCCACAATCGACGCGGCACGTAAGAATCTGGTGCAGTTCTCCGTCGTCGAAGAACTGGAAGCCGCAGCTTCGCTGCCCCAGGTGACCCTTTATCTTGCGCTCATCAAGTTCGACCGCTTCGAATGGGCAGTCGAGAAAGCCACGGAACTGGGTGTCACGGGCATTGTCCCGGTCAGCGCGGCTCGCAGCGATCCGGGCCTGAGTCAGGGCGCGAAGAAACGGGCCGAGCGCTGGCGCAGAATCGCTAAAGAGGCCAGCGAGCAGTCCCGTCGTGCTCGCGCGCCGGAAATCGCCGATCCACTACCGTTCGCCCAGGCGATCCGGCAGCCTTCCACCCACAGAATCTGGCTCGACGAAAACGACCGCACAAAACCACTCATGCAGGCGTTCACTCTTACGCCCGGCGATTCCTCAGCCCTGATGGTTGGCCCGGAGGGCGGATGGTCCGATAGTGAGCGGGTCGCGTTTGCCCAAGCCGGCTGGATTGGTGCCTCGCTGGGCCCCTGTGTACTGCGCGCTGAAACCGCAGTCTGCGCCGTGCTGGCCATATTCGCACAGCTGGCCATGGCAAGCGCTACAGGCGAACCGGACAGTAAGGCACCCGGCCCCTTTACAATCGAAGCAGCGGATGCAGTATAAAGTTCACTACGCGCCAGGCCTGATCGTGGCGGCTATCGTGCTGGCAGCACAACTGGAAATCGCCTGGTTCCTTCGAAATGAATGGAAAGACCGGCTGCCCAAACACGCGCTTCTTGCCGTCAAAGGCCTCTTATATTTCGTATGGTTTATCACTGGTGCAGGAATTCTGATAGACCAATTCGGTTTCCAGTACAGCGCGCTCGATCCGCGGCTTCTCACGGCAGTAGTAGCTTTCGCCATTATTTGGGGTTTTACCTCGGGCGTCTCAATCAATATCTACGCCTTTGCCCGATATGCGTTCAGGAATACCCTCAAGTTTTCGCCCGGACGCCGCCGTGCCGTACAGGCCGTTACGGCGACCGCCGCGGCCGCGCCCTTCGCTCTCGTAGGTTTCGGCGCGTTTATCGAGCGTAAAGCCTATGTGGTACGGGAAGTGGACCTGCCTGTTCCGAACCTGCACCCGGATCTGGAAGGGTTTCGGGTCGCTCAGATCAGCGATCTGCACGTCAGCGCCTTCCTCAGCGTCCGTGACGCTGGCCGCGTGGTTGATATCACGAATGAACTCAAGCCACAGCTCACTCTTGTGACGGGCGATCTGATCTCTCAGCCGGGCGATCCTCTTGACGGCACCATTCGCGAATTGGCACGCCTGAAAGCGGATGACGGCGTGCTGGGCTGCCTGGGGAATCACGAGGTGTATGCAAAATGCCAGGCGTATGCGACCAGGGAGGCCGCGAAGGCAGGCATCCGGTTCCTGCGTCATCAGGCGGTTCCGTTGCGCCGGGGAAACGGCACTCTGAACGTTGCCGGCGTCGACTTTCAGTCTTTCGCCAACAAGGATAATTACTTGCCGAACTCATCGTCCCTGATTGTTCCCGGCGTTTCCAACCTGCTCCTTTCCCACAACCCGGACGTTTTTCCAGCGGCTGTGCGCGCAGGGTATGATGCGATGGTCGGTGGGCACACGCATGGCGGGCAGGTAACGGTGGAAATTCTGAACCAGACAGCAAACTTTGCCCGCTTCTTCACCCCCTATGTGGCAGGGCTGTACAGGCTGGATGGCCGCAGCTGTTACGTAAACGCAGGCATCGGGACAATCGGGATGCCGGTACGCCTTGGCGCTTCGCCGGAAATCACGTTGCTTCGGTTGCGCAGAGCCTAGGGTGAACTACCTGCTCCTGAGCGATCTGCACAGCAACTGGGAAGCACTCCAGGCGGTTCTGCGGGATTCCCAGGGCGAATATGACCGTATTCTCAGTTGCGGTGATCTGGTGGGATACGGCCCGGAGCCGAATCGCACCCTGAACTGGGCTCGCGAGAACGTCGACATTGTGGTTCGGGGCAACCACGACAGGGCCTGCTGCGGACTTGAGGATCTGGAATGGTTTAATCCCCTGGCGCGTGCAGCAACTCAATGGACCATCGAGAAGCTAACCCACCAAAACCTGGACTACCTGCGGGACCTGCCGCGCGGCCCGGTGCTGGTTGAAGATTTTCTGCTCGTGCACGGCTCGCCGCTCGATGAGGATGAATACATCGCTTCCATGGCCGATGCTTCGAATGTATTTCCTTATCTGGAGGCGGGCGTGACGTTCTTCGGTCACACTCACATGCAGGGCGGGTTCATGTGGATGAATGGCGAGCAGTACCCCGTCTCTGGCCCCAGCGCTCGTGAGGCCATTGATGAGAGATTTCTCGATCCGGACTACGCCTGGCTCATCAATCCCGGCTCCGTCGGGCAGCCCCGTGACGGCGATCCGCGCGCTGCGTATTCTTTGTACGACAGTGAAAAGCGGGTTCTTCAGCTCCGGAGGGTGGCGTACGATACAGAAGCAGTGGGTGCCAGTATGGTGGAGGCTGGTCTACCGCCCGCATTAGGCGCGCGCCTCAATTTCGGTAGATAGCAATCATGTTCTGTACGCGATGTGGGACCAAACTCGACGACGCGGCACGTTTCTGCACCAAATGTGGAGCGCCGACAACAGCAATTTGTGTTCCGGCGCCCTTTGAAACAAAAAAACTGCGCCGAATCCTGCGGGGAAAGAAGATCGCGGGTGTGTGCGCAGGCTACGCCGAGTACTTCAACATGGATGTCACCCTGATGCGCGTGATCTGGGTAGGTCTGCTGCTGGTGCCGCCCAATATCGGCCTGATCGCCTACATAGTCTCCTGGATCGTGCTACCTAAAGAATAGACGTACCCGAACATGGGACAATGCGGCCCGCGGCCCGTGTCTGGTCGGAGTCAAAGCGAAATCCTCAACCTTTCAAAATAAGCTTCGCCACGGTCTCAATATGAAAAGTCTGCGGAAACAAATCCAGCATCGTCAGGCTCTCGATCTGATATTCCGCCAAAAGCGTGGCCAGATCCCGACCCAGCGTCGACGGATCGCAAGCCACAATCACAATAGTTCTCGGCCGCAACGCCAATAACCGCGCAGTTGAAGCTTTCTCCAGCCCCGAACGCGGCGGATCCGCCAAAACAAAATCCGGAGCTCTCTTCGCTTCTGCCAGAAACGCCTCAGTCTGTTGCTGGACCACTTCGATTTTCAACCTGGCCTGCCGGGCATTATGTTCGAGATCTGCGGCGGCCGCCCGACCGGCCTCCACCGCAGTCACATGCTTAAACCTGCGCGCCAGGGGAAGCGAGAACAGACCCACTCCGGCATACAGATCCCACGCCGTCTCGCCTCGCGCCGGGCCAATCGCCCATTCATCCATGCTCGGCAAGAGAAACCGGTTGACCTGGAAAAACGACTGCCCGCTCACGCGGAATTCGTCATTATTCACCA
>JAUZEU010000539.1 GCA_030838885.1 Bryobacterales bacterium
GCGCCCTGCCATTCATGATGCTGGTCCCGCTTCTGCCGGGCATAGCCCCGACTGCCGAAGACATCATGTGTCGCGTGGCAGAGAACCAGGAACGTGCGCAGGCGGAACGAACGGCCTACGTTTACGACATGAATGTGTTCGTCCGGATGAAGCGTGCCAATGGGCAGTTAGCTCGGGAAGAAAGCCGTGAATATGTGGTTGCGCCGACTGAAAAGGGGGCGCGCCGCAAACTTGTAAAGGTCGAGGGGAAGGTTCAGGATGGCAAAAAGCAGATTCCGTATTCCGAGGACGAGTTTCACTATAAGGGTATCGATATCGACGGAAGCGTAACCCGGATGTTTGCGCGCGAAATCATGTGGAAGAAAGAAGAGAACGGTCCCATGGTCGACTGGTTTCCACTTACGAAAGAGCGTCAGAAGAACGCCACTTTTCGGTTTGAGGGTGAGGAACGCTATCGCGAGTACGAGGTCTACAAAGTCGCTTACGAAGAGCATGATGACGGCGAGTGCTGGCGAGGGGAAGCGCTCATCGAAAAGAATGAGTTTCAGCCCGTGCTCATCACCTCAGCATGGTCGTGCAAAATCCCGACTGCGGTGAAAGTTTTGCTGGGCACTAACGTAGCAAATCTGGGCGCAAAGATTGCCTATCGGCGGATGGCGAAAAACGTCTGGTTTCCTGTGAGCGGCGGAGGTGAGATGAAGGTCAGGGTTTTGTTCCTGTATGCAAGGACGATCGCGTTCAGCGCGAAGAACTCCGCTTTCCACAAAGCCGACGTGCAATCTTCCATTGAATTCGAATCGGAAAACAAGTAAGAAATCAGCGTACGCGGTGCATCACAGCGCGGATAGTGGACATGATTCGGTCTTCCGTGTCGTCCACCCATGGCATCAAAGCGTTGGAGTTGCCAAGCACGATGAGATTGGTTTCCGCGAACTCACGTTTGAGCTTCTCGGCGTAGCCTGCTGGAACGTCACTGCCGAGCGCCAGGATCGTCAAACTCCGCCCAAACGAGATTGCCTGTACCGGGTATTGATACCGTCTGGCGCCCAGAGAGAAGGAACTGAGTTCCGCTATCTGCAGAGCGGAATGAATACGGCCGTGAACAGGGGCCATCTTCCTGTCCGACGGACAGAACGGCTTCAGAAAGACCTGACCGCAGAGTACCTCCGACAGAACACTGGCGGGCTCCATCGCGTCGAGAGCCCGGCCCGCAAGGTCGACCAGTGTGTCTGCATCGGCAGCTCGACTTGCAGCTGTTCCCGCGAAGTGGAGCAACAACGCTCCGCGCTCCAGTCCATATCTCTTCATCACACGCGCGGCTACCACATCCGGGAGCGAATGCGGAAGACCTACTGCATCCATGCCCATGATGACCACACGCTCCCCACGACCGCGTTCTATCGCCAGAGCCGTGGCGCGCGGGCTGTCTGCAACCGCCACTCCCGCGCGGTATTCGGCTGCTCCGGCCTGAACAGCCGTAAGGCAAATCCAAACCAGAACAGCCCGAACACTCATGCCAGTGCGAATTCGTGCTGCTTGCGATGATGCGGTCCGTCGTGGTCGTTGGTGGATTTGAAAGTCTCGTGCCGGCCGTCACCCGCCTCTTCACGAACAGTATTCAGCAACGCATCCTGCTCCGCAACAGTCATCGGCTGGAAGTCCCGCGCCGCGTTCACGGCCACTTTCAGCTGTTCCATATTTTTGATACCGACCACCTGGCTGACAATCGGCTGGCTCAGGTTGAAGCGCAGCAGATTCGCCGGATCGATACCGGGGCGGTCGCCCATCTTATTCAGAATGCGGCCGTCCGGCCAACCGCCTCCAAAGCCCTTCATTCCGATCGGCATGGCGCCCAGTTCATGGCAGACAGGCACAACGTCATTGAGGAAGCTGCGGTAGTGCGCGTCCAATACGTTGATCGGCATCAGCACGGCGTCCCAGGCATGGGGTTTGCGCAGCATCTTCGTGTGAATGCGCGGGTCTTTATGTCCGGTGAAACCGATATGGCGCACCTTACCCGCCTGCTGGGCTTCCGTGGCGGCGCGAATCGCGCCACGCTCGAAGATCCAGTCCGGGTCGTTGTCGTAATTGCATTCGTGGAACATCCAGAGGTCCAGGTGGTCGGTCTGCAGACGCCGCAGACTGTCTTCCAGATTGCGCACGGAACCGGCATAGTCGCGCTCGCAGTTCTTGGACATCAGAAAGATCTTGCTGCGCTTTCCATCCATCGCGAGGGCGCGGCCCATCACTTCTTCCGCATAGCCATCGTGATAATCCCAGGCGTTATCGAAGAAATTGATGCCTTCATCGATCGCTGCGTGCATCAGGCGGATCGATTCGCTTTCGTCGGTCTTATCCATGGCGGGGCATGCCACGGAGTGCCAACCTCCCAGTGTGATTATCGATACAGTGTCGCCCCCTTTGGCGAACGGGCGCCGAGGCAGGCCAAACGCCGGGTCATTTATCTGACCGGCCAGAACATCCTGGGAAAGTGTCTGAATTTGTTGTGATCTCACGTATACAGATAAGCTTAGTTGTACCGGTGGGTTGAAGTACAGACGGGAAATCACACGTGGCAGTCGAACAGCCGAAATTTGTTTTTCACGATCCATCCGGAAAGCGTTGGGCACGATCCCGTCGTCTGGTGCAAACCGGAGGCCTTGCGATCGCACTGCTGCTTACGGTTCTTGTTCTGGTAGCTTTCTCAGGGACCCAGTTGCCGTCGCTCGGTCTGCCAGCAGTGCCGCCGATCGTAAGCACAGAGAGTTTGCGCGGCATCATCCGGGGCGAACGCGTGGAGAAGAACATTCCGTACCGCGACAAGAAGGGCAGCGCGAAAATCCAGTATGTCCGATCCCAATCCCCCGTGCTGCATCCCCGGCCGGCCGCGAAATCGCTCGATGGGGCGCCGTTGGTGTTCGGCTTTTTCGTCAACTGGGACCCGGGCAGTATCGTCTCGCTCCGGCTTCATCTGAGTCACATTACTCATCTCGTGCCGGAGTGGCTGGTCCTCCAGAACGCGAACGGCGACATCGACGATCAGAGCGACCAAACCGTAATCGCAATCGCGCAACAGGCGAATCTGCCGGTGCTCGCGCTGCTGACCAATTTCCGTGGCAGCTGGCAGCCGGGTGATGTCCGGCGCATTCTCAACGACGCCGACCGGCGTCGCGACCTCATCACCAATCTCCGGTCCAATCTGGCCGAGCACAAGTTCGCCGGCGTCAACGTGGATTTCGAGAACATGACACGCCGGGATCGTGAGCCCCTGGTGGGTTTTATGAAAGAACTCGCGGATGACCTGCACCAGCACGGGTATCTGGTCACGCAGGATGTGCCCGTGGGCGACGACGCCTACGACATCAAACAACTGGCGGCGATAAACGACTACCTGGTGCCTATGGTGTATGACGAGCACTATCAGTCGGGCGAGCCTGGGCCGGTCGCCTCCGAGACATTCTTCGAAGATAAGCTGGACGAACTCGCCAAACTTGCGCCGCCTTCAAAGCTTGTGGTCGGCTTCGGAAACTACGGTTACGACTGGGCCATTGGCGGGACGGGCGGCCGCGAGGTGACGTTCGACGATGTTATGGCTGCCGCGAGTGGCAGCCAGGGCGCAATCGAATGGAACGCCACTGCGGAAAACCCGGTGCTTCGTTTCACCGCGGAAGGGCTGCAACACGAAGTCTGGTTCCTCGACGCAGTCACCGCTTTGAATGAAATCACGGCCGCGCATGACAATGGGTTTCGCGGTGTGGGCCTGTGGCGCCTGGGGGCCGAAGATCCGGGCCTGTGGAAGGTCCTGCAGCGGGAAGTCTGGCCGGAGGACACCTTCAATCCAAAGCCCCTGGAGACCATGGAAGCAACTCAGCAGACTCCTCGTCAGTACGGCACGGGTGAGATCATCCGGGTCACCCAGTCTCCCCATGGGGGTACCAGGACGGTATCGGCCCCGCCCACTCCGGATGGCGATTTCGCCGAGCGATACACGAAGTTTCCAACGCCTTACGTCATCACGCATTCCGGTGATTTGCCGGGAAGCAAGGTTCTGTGTCTGACATTTGACGATGGCCCCGACCCACAGTTTACGCCTCGTATTCTGGACATTCTGAAGTCCCGGCATGTACCGGCAACGTTCTTCGTTGTCGGGCTCAACGCCGAAAACAATCCAGAGCTGATCAAACGGGAGTACGCCGATGGTCATGAACTGGGCAACCACACGTACTGGCATCCGAACGTAGCGGTTGCATCGGC
>JAUZEU010000546.1 GCA_030838885.1 Bryobacterales bacterium
GCCTTCCGGAACGGCATTCTTGAGGCTGCCGTAAACGCCATATAGGTTGTTGCCCACGAGGTGATCCATGCTCCCATCCACGCCGACCACAACAGACGAGGCAAACAGGCTGAGTCGGTATCCACTCTGATGCACATCGAAGCATACTGCATCGAAGGTATGGCCCACGTTGATCCAGTCAGATGGTCCGATCACCCGTTCATTGCCGAAAACAAGCACCTGGCGTCCAACAATAATGTCCGTCCAGCCTTCTTTGGAACTGCCGGCCTGAACATAAGCCTGGCGAATATCAAAGGCGCTCTGATACGGCACGGCATCGGGAACCTGTTGATTGAAAAAGACGCGAGAGTCCTCCATCCCGCCGAAGAAAGTGAGCCGTTTCAGTGGTTGAATCGTCAGGTTGAATCGTAAGCGGGTCAGCAGATAATTATCATCCGTGGTTGTGTACCTTATGCCTTCCTCGCCTTCGAAGCGAGAACGAAACTCTCCGCCGAGTTGAACCCAGTGAGCCAAGACGTAATTCAATTTCTCAACCGGGAATAACCAGGCTCCGAACTTGTGCCCGTCGTGTGCGGCTCCGGATGCGGGGTCTTCCGTATCCGGTGGCTGTGCAAGAACTGTGCTGACGCCAAGGAGCGAAATGAAAACAGGCGCGCCGGAGACTGTCATGTTCCTGCAAGAACTCAAATGCAAGGCAGGGACCAAAAGATAAGTGCTTCGTTTCTTGACCGGCCACACCGCCGTACGATCTGCGAGGGGTTCCTTCGTCACTGAATGTCGACATAGCGTCCATCATTCCAACAACGCTTGACTAATGCTTTATGAATTAAGGTGAAAATCTGGCATGTATCTTGCACACTGGCATGCAGGAAAACTCATGAAAGCCGATACCCCGAATCGGTCGATCATCGCTTTGGCAGGCGTGCTTACGCGGGTGGCGCTGGGCGCGGTATATGCGTGGAGCGTTTTTCGGATCCCGTTGACCCAAAGATATGGCTGGAGCGTTCCCCAGGTGACCGTCGCATTTGAACTCGCTGTCCTCGTGCTCGTGTTCGCCTTCTTTGCCGGCGGCCTGTGGATGTGGCGGTCTATTGTCCAGACATCAAAGCTGCAGCCGACACCGCGATGCGTGCACACTGTCTTGATGCGGCGAGAGTATTACAGGGACAGACCGTAACGCTATCGCCTCAGCAAGCGCAGCTCGATTCGCTGATATCCTAACGTGGAGAAGTTCAACCGTGGCCGCGGCCGATCAAGTCTGTCCGGCACTCTCTGCTTTTCCGTTGTTGGAAGACCATGAATAAGAGTTGTCATCTGAGTGACCATCAGCGCCTCTAAGAGATATACCTTGAGAGCCATATCAAAACCCTTGGCTTTCATGGGTAGAGTTGCGGGCGAGAGGGTCGACCATGCGACACGTGTCACTATTGCGTCAGCCAACCTTTCCAGCATGCCGCTGCGCGTCAGGCGGCTCACACCGCGTTCAGGAGTAGTACGCCAGGGCGACAGCGCCCTAGGAATGAGTGCGCTGTCGAGCCAAATTAGCGATTCTTGGTTTCGCACGGACGCTCGCCTTTGAGCCGGGACCTGCACCCCGAGGCCGACACGGGCGACATGCCGCTGCCGCACATCGCCGAGCCAGTAACGGGTTCCGGCCTTTAAACGTCCGGCTGAGCATCGTAGCGTAGCGGCCGTTCTGGGCGTCACCTCCCGGTGTCGGCGGGCGTCGTATTCGCGCCTGTCTCCAACGTCTCATCTTTGGGATAAATGAACTGCCAACCTGTTTTCTCTCCGGGGTAATACCAGCTATGAACTGCCTCTGGCGTTCCGGATGGCCGCTCTTCGAAGTGGACGGTCGGCTTATCCGGGATCTCCGACATCTCGTCTGGAATCGCCGTCAGAGTTGCGACGAGCGATTCCTTCCCGTTCGAATCCTCCGAAAAAACCTGAACGATGTTGCGATCGGACTCGCTGTCCGCGATTTCAAAGACGTACTTACCCGGCACGAGCACCTTCCCCGGAATCGTTACTGGCGCGCTGAACTGAAATTCCGTTCTCTTGTTCCACTCATCTGCCTGTGCCGACAGCGTAAGAAAAGAGGCCAGCGCCAAAATACCGCTGACGCATAGTGCGTTAAATCTGCTATTCATCTTTTTCTCCTTTGTTTGCTCGATTGATTGCCGGGGCTTTTTGTTTCCCGGCGCTCAGTTATTCTCAACCGAGATAAGGGCAAGCGGATACCCAATCGCGCGCTCTGATCTCAAAGGAGTTGTAGCATCGCTTCTCGTTCCCGAGTTGATTGCGTGACAGCGATTGACATCTGTCCGACACTCTCTGCACGCTCGAGGGATAATCTATTTGGAGGGCGCAAAGTGGATCGAGCGTGGCGAGTCCATGCTTGTAACATTCTGGAATTCGACTGCCAAATCCGCCACGCAATTCCTGCTCGGCCTCGTCGGCCTGGCATTGATCACGTTTGCTGCGATAGGGCTTCACCTCCAACCCGGGTCGATATCCCTTCTTTATCTGATCGTCGTCGTATTCGTCTCGGTTAATGCTGGTTTTTTCCTCGGTTGCGGTTTCGGTGATCGCGGTCTTCTGCCTGCATTTTTGTTTTCTTCCGTTGTTCTCTCCCTCAGAGACGAAGAATCCGCTGCCCCGGTGGCAACTGTTGCTTTCCTGTTCACCGCCTGGGTGAATATCGCAATGGTGGCCCGCGTGCGTAGGTTGACGGAGGCGCAGCTCAGCCTGCGATTTGAAGAGCGCCTGGCCGAACGAACCCGCATCGCCCGCGAACGGCACGACACGTTGTTGCAAAGTTTTCAGGGATTGATGCTCCGTTTTCAAGCGGTATATGATCTGCTTCCGTCTGGCCAGGCAAAGGAAGTTCTCAAAGAGGTTCTTAATCACGCCGACCAGGCCATCGTCGAAGGCCGGGACGCAATTCAAAATTTGCGCTCAACCGCGGCCGTTACTAACGAGTTGGCACACGCCATGGCCGCCCTGGGTGAAGACTAGGCTGCGTCCGTGACGGCGAGAGTGGTTCGCCGAGGCTCCGCGTTTCGGTAGAGGGTATACCGCGGGAACTGCATCCTCTCCTTCGCGACGAAATTTACCGCATTGCAAGTGAGGCCCTGCGAAATGCATTGCGCCACGCACAGGCAAACACAATCGAAGCGGATGTCAGCTATAGCGAACGCCTTCTTCGATTGCGGATCCGGGATGATGGAAAGGGCATCGATCCGAAGCTGTGCGATGCGGGACGTGACGGCCACTGGGCCGTGGCGGGCATGCGCGAGCGTTCCTCCGCGACGGCGTGAACTCGCTTTTGGCCGCTCAAGCGGACTTGACCGAAACATCGTCCGGATGTAAACCCTTAATGGTTTGCTGCGGAACGAGCTTCTGGCCACCATTCGTCTGCTCTATGCCGGGCAGCATCCCGCAAAGCTGAACGCCCACGATCAGACCCACGCCGTTACCGTCGCTTGAAACCAGGAATCTTCGAGCTCTGCCAGCCCCTCGAAAGAGGGGTTTACTGAATCCACTTTTTAGGGTTTCGATGGCGTTCTAAGTAAAGCCAGCCTGAGTACGGGACCTCCTTGTGCAACGGCTTTTCTCGACATTTCCGGAGGGTTGGCCTGGATTCCGACTCGTGTTCCTGGGGGCGGCAGCGGCGATTCCACCTGTTTAATATGGACGGGACGACTCCTGACAGCTCCTCTGCCGACGCTCGTCGTCCAACTGGTTGCGGAAGGCGCCGCAGCTCTGTTGCTGGTTGGTTTCTGGACACCAGTCGCAGGCGTGTTGATGGCGGTCGCGGAGACGTGTCTCGCGTTCTCGCACTCCAGCGATCCTTGGATACACATCCTGCTCGATGCCTTGGGCGCCTCACTGGCAATGCTCGGACCTGGCGCGTGGTCCGTGGATGCGCGTCTGTTCGGACGGAAACGCATTCAGATCCCCCAGCGATAAACCCCATTTCCGTGTTGTCGATCCAGGCGAAGAATCGCCGATCTCCTCATACCTGTACAAGAACCGCTGTGCCCGGCGCCTGGCTTGGCCTCATGCCCCTCGAAAGAGGGGCCGCCCGGCATAACGATCCAGTTAGTCTGCGGAGCTTCCATTGAGGGTTGTTGACCAATGGCACGGGCTCCAGAATGAGGACAGAAACGCGTTTTATCGTGCACTCCGGTTGCAGTTCAGGAAATTTTCATCAAGGAGAGTAGAAATGCTTTTGGATAGTGCCATCGCGAAGGGAACACAAGAGGGGAACTCACGGTACCGTTCCTGCACGGCTCCGTCATCCAGGACAACAGAAGACGATCCCGAATCCTGCGTCGACCTCAATCAATTTCTGGAGTCGCAGCGTAGTGCACGAGACAGCCGGAGCGGGTTTGAAGGCATTATAGGATCGAGCTCAGCCCTGAGCTGTGTATTGGAGCAGATACGGACCGTGGCGCCGACCAACTCCACCGTTCTTATCGAAGGGGAAACGGGTACCGGCAAAGAACTCATTGCACACGCCATCCATACCAACAGCAGGCGCCGTGAGCGACCGTTCGTGAAGATGAACTGCGCAGCCATTCCCCTGGGGCTTCTCGAGAGCGAGCTCTTCGGTCACGAAAAGGGGGCCTTTACGGGCGCTGTGGCGCAGAGGTTGGGCCGTTTCGAAGCCGCGGACGGCGGCACGCTGTTTCTGGACGAGATCGGCGATATTCCGCTCGAATTACAGGCGAAGCTACTGCGCGTTCTGCAGGAGCAAGAGTTCGAAAGGCTGGGCAGCACTTATACTCGCCGGGTCGATGTGCGGGTCGTTGCCGCAACCAATCAGGACCTTGCCGGGTTGGTCGCCGGGAAGCTGTTCCGAATGGATCTCTATTACCGCCTCAATGTGTTCCCGATCGCGCTCCCACCGCTCCGTCATCGGCTGGAAGATATTCCGATGTTGGTGGCGTACTTTGTGAATCGGTACGCGGGGAGTATGGCCAAGCGGATCGAGAGGATTACGTGCGATGCGATGGACGCCCTGCTACGCTATCCGTGGCCGGGAAACATTCGGGAGCTGCAGAATTTCATCGAGCGTGGCGTGATACTGACCAAGGCCGATGTGCTGTGCCTCTCGCCATTCCCGTCTCACTCGGTATTTCCGATCGAAGCTGTCACTCTGGCGGATGCGGAGCGGGATCACATCCTGAACGCACTGCGTGAGAGCAATTGGGTGGTGGGCGGTACGGCTGGTGCGGCCGCGCGTCTGGGCGTGAAACGGACCACTTTGATCAGCAAGATGCGCAAGCGCGGCGTCTCGCGGGCCATGGCGAACGGGGCTGCATAATATGCGAAACAGCTACACCTTCGTAATCGATTCCGACCGGACCGTGCATAGACTTCTTCTCAACGGACGACAGATCGCGAAGTTCGCCACCATCGAGGCGGCTCAAGCGGAGGCCAACAAGCTTGCCAGCCAGGCAGTTCCGGGCACGACACTTCGGTTCGAACTGGATTTCAAGTGGACGCTTACGGACCTGGAGATTCGTGCAGCCACCCTGGAGTGGGAGAGCGGGCAGCCGGCCCGGTAGCGAATAACTAATCTCCCGTTGTCGTTCGGATCAAAGTTGATCGGCAAGGGTATGTCCGAGCAGCAGTTGAACAATCCGGGAGTAAACTTCATCCGCCTCAACTGGCCACTATTCAGGGCGGCTCGGTTCCGATTTCCTATGCAGGTTTTGGCACGTCATCGTGGAAGTTGATTCTCACCAACTCTGTTGTTTGCGGCCATGACCAATCTCTTTAGTGCCGGCGGTGTTCGCTATTGCGCGACACTGAAACGCTGACAGCCAGTGAGATGTTATGAGCAAAGACGTTGAAGCCCGTTGGTCGCCTTGAAGACTCTTATGTTGGTCCATCCACTTCTTGCCTCAACTACCTGATCCAGATAAGTTGCGGCCGGCAGGATCTGCGCAATCACCAAATAGGGATACAGTGCTATGAGCGATACAGTCTATTTCATGTAACTCTTTCGTCCATGGTCATTTACCTGTGAACTCGGCCTCTCGCCTCGAGGAAAATGATTGAACATCTTTTCTACGCCGTTCTCAGGAGCTTTGATGCTCGTGTCGGACTTGCTGAAGGGGGTATCGCTCGAGGATCCCTCCCCAGAGGAGCTTCTTACTGGTTGGATCGAACAGATCGACAACCAATGTAGCGACCTGGCAGTTGTTAACTGTCGTGGTTGCATCTCCGACTCCGCTTCCCCGGCGCCAGACGCCCGCTAAGCCGTTGGAGGTATTTAGAACCTCTCGATTGAAATCATTTCGTTTCCTGGCAGGAAATCTTCTGTGACCCTCAAGAAGAGTAATATCCACGGGCCTTGCGAGGGACCTTGCAACGAGGTCCAACTTTCAAAACTCGAGGCCTGTTTGGTTCCGGCTACGCCGGGTCAGGGTACAGTGGTGCCGGGTCATCTCGATCGCCACGATGAAGCGTTACCGCCCGACGGCACCTCTGTCCAGCGTTTGGCTGCCACGGCCGCATTGACGGCATCCTTAATCCGGTCGACTCATAACTGGTCTTGTGTCTGGACCTTTTCCCAAGAGTACGTTCTCTGCCGGCTAAGATCCGTGCCGCGATCGTAGTCAGTTTTCACCTGCTGTGAGAAAGGCGCAGTCGCGGCCTGAAGCACGGTGCCGACGGAGGCGAGTACCTTCCGTTGCACTTCGTGAGTTTCCTTCATTTCGCATATGTGTGGTGCATACGGACCGCCATCGCCTCACGTTGGATTGACCGTATAGTTCCAACACGAATTCAATAAATTCGGTCTGAGTCGTGGTGACATGCCGTCAGTTGTGTCTTGATAATGTCTCAACGGTGTCATTCGGCGACATCGACTACAACAACGGTCGTGTCGTCGAATTGCTCAGTCCCGGCTGACCAGTCCGCGACTGCCTGCATCAGTCTCGCGGCCACTCCTTCTGCATCGATTCCGGGTCCGATGCTTTTACAACAGGCAATCAAACGCTCGTCCCCGAATTCTTCCTCTGCCCCGTTCTGGGCGTCCGTAAGACCATCGCTGAAAATCACCAGACGGCTTCCCGGCAGCATCCGCAGCTCTCTGGCCGTATATCGCGCATTCGCAAACATTCCAATCGGAAAACCATCGGAGTCCAGCCTTTCAATCTCACCGGCTGGACTGATCAGAATGGGCGGCGGATTGCCCGCGTTGACAAACGTTAAGACGGATGTATCGGTGTTAAATGTGGCCCAAAACAGAGTCGCGTAGCGATTGTCTCCGAAGCGGCCTGTGAGCTCTTGATTGAGTATTTCAACGAAGTGAGAGAGCGGTGCAACCCGCCCGTCAACTTTGTCGCCTAAATGGGCTCGCGCAACAGCTTGCAGATTCGTCATCATCAGAGCGGCCGGGATTCCTTTCCCGCTCACGTCCGCGCAAAGGATCCCGATCCGTTCCTGCCCGAGGTCCAGGAAATCGTACAGATCGCCCCCGACCATCCGCGCCGCCAGCGTGCGGCCTGCCACAGTGGCCCCACGCAGCACGGGCACCACACGCGGGTAGAGATATTCCTGAACGCTCCGTGCAACTTCAAGTTCACTCTCAAGCCTTAGTGCCGCTGCCTGCTCCTTTTGAAGCCGCTCCAGGGCGATGGCCATCTCATTAAAGTTGCAGCTCAGATCCCCCAACTGGTCCTTGTTGCGTACCGGCGTCCTCCAGGCGAAGTTGCCGCTTGCAATCTGGCGTGCTGCACCACTGAGATCATCAATAGCGGTCGCGATATCGCTGCCGAGGCGGATACACATCCACGTGCCAAATGCATCCATCAGCAGGACCGTAATTGAGAGTGCGGCCAGAAGCCAAACCCAGTTCGCCAACTGGCTACCGAGACGTGCCACATCTTCGAAAGTGTTTGAGTAACTGGGTTGGACGCTGTAGGCGATCCAGTCTTCCAGTGCACCGTTATCCCAGTTGCGCACGGTCAGCACAACGGCAGCGGGTCGGGAAATGCCGGGTATGAAATTGGCTTCTATGGTTCTGAGCACTCGCTGGCGTGGGGAGTGCACACGAAACGGCCTGGGGGAGATAGTCGTCACCACAGTGTTGGCTGCCGAAGAGAGTCGCTTCGCCAGTTCGGGCCCCAGCGGCAAGCTGAAGAGCGCTGTAATCCTGCAGGCGCCTTTCTGCCTTATCACAACATTGCGGATCTCAAGTTGTCCCCGCTCGACCACGGGGCCCGAGAAACCGGTGTCCGGCAGCCAGTCCGGACGCCTGACCAAAGCGAGGTTTGGCCCCGGCAGCAAAGACTGCACACCATGGGGGCCCTCTACTGTCAGGGAGGCCTGAGCTTGCGGAAACGCTTCATCCGTGTACGCCAGCAGCGGCTTGAGCCCGCCGGACTTCGTCAGTGGTTCTTTGCAATCGCCGGCATGATCCAGGATCGCGGGAGCAACGGACCGGCTGGCCTGAACGAGGATCTGAATCTGCTTCTCCACCACGTTTGCACTTTCGCGCCGAACCACAACGTTCAAGGCAGCGGCTGCCAGGCAAACGATCAGAATCGTGGACGTTCCCGTGAATATGATGATCGCCGCGACCCTTGAGCGAACCCGGCCCCAGCCGAGGCGGACAGCGTAGCGCATTCGAGTGGGCGAGTAATCCTGAGCCATCATTGTACTTGTGCAGACGAATGGCCAAATTCGCAAACGCGCCGGTCTCCTCGCGGAATCATGAACCATAGCGGCCGGGTGATTCCAGCATCCCTGTTTGCGGACGTAGAGACATCTCCGGCGTGTCAAACCAGAGTCATTCGTGTCGCCGATCCGACTGTGTATTCGAGGCTATGCACTTCTGGTCGGAGGAAAATGCGGCCAAGCCATTGATTACGGGAAGGTGGCGCGGGAGGGGCCTCAAGTCGCGTGGGAGTTCGAAACTCCAGCCGGCAGATATACCGGTAGGCACTGCCTGACACAGAAATTTATACGACTTCCGACGCAACGAAAGAGTTCTTGAAAGCAGGCGACGAACCGGCGGAATTGCCGCAGCACGGATCGACTACGAAGCCGGCGGCCTTAGAACAGCTTCTTGAAAGCCCTGCCGACACCCTTGCCTATTTTCGCTGTCCCTTTGGCTGTACCAACTGCCACGCTGGTTCCCGCTTTTGCGGCACCGGAACCCACGGCGCTGGCAGCACCAATGGGATGCAGGGTACCCAGATCTGCGGCCCCCTTCGCAGCACCAGTCGCGGCGCTGCCAGCACCACTGGCGGCTCCGGTGCCGATGTTGGCTGCACCGCTTCCAACATCGCCACCGGGACCTCGCTTCGCTTTCTTTTTCGATACCTTTTCCGGTTCACTGGCTGGCGTTTGATTGCCGGTCGATTGGGACCATGCCGGAGAAGCGATCACGAATACCAGGCAGACAGAAAGTGCTCGTATTCTGTTTCTCATCGCTGACTTCCATTTTAGAGCCGAAGGGCAACGTCGGCATGCCGTGTCTTCACGGTGGCCTAGACCGGTCTAAACCAAGCGGTACCGGGAGTTGGGAAACTTCGCCAGGCCGCCCGGGTAGTTGCGCGACGTCGCGCAAATTCAATGTGATCCGGAAAGGGGATCACTGTATTTACAGGGATGTCATTGAGGTATGCTCCGCAAAGCGCAGCGCAGATCCGAAAGAGGGGCTCGGTTACGCTGGGCCACAAACGCGAAGAAGCGTTTAAGTGCCTCGCAGTAAGCGCGGAAGGCGTGATCGCTCGCGCCCCGTATGCGTCCAAGATAACTCTGAAGACTTTGTGACAGGACGAGAAAAGTATCTCGTTTTCTGTTGGCTCATTTCGTTTCGCACCGTTCGTCAGTGGATCGAAGATATAGACATCGGAGCCGGTCCCTGGCGAATTCCACACCTTGGCCGTACCATTTCCTCAGGCACTCGACAACAAAGGCGTCACGGAAGTCACACGGTCTCTGCCCAACGCCGCCTTATGCCGGCTATAAAGCGGTTATTGGAATATCTTTTGCGCACCAACTGTTCCGGATAGAGCAACAAACCTCGCGGATACTTTCACGCAGGCGATCGACCCTGAAGGTGCTTATTTGCCCCTTATGCCAGGCAAAAAGTGGTCGATTTGAGACAGGAACCGGAAGAGATGCCTTGCCTCCATGGTTGCATAAATTCATAATTGCCACGAATGCCTGGGATCAATTGGGTGATCCTATTCGTAGTATTCGGACAAAACCATAAGGGGAGGCCGTATATCGACAGCCCCAAACCAACCGGCTCCTTAACATCACATCTGAAACCAAGAAATGAGTGTTTATGAAGCAAGTACGATTTACAAGCGTTTCAACAGTATGTTCGATGGTTACAGTCACGTTGTTCATTTCTTCCTGGCTCCTGTCTGCACAAGAAAAAGGTAAGCAAGATAAGGGCGATGACGAAGATCCAGGGAACCCGTCGAAATTTGTAAAGCCCTACAATCCCTACCCGCCCGGAATCCTGCCGCCCGATTTAGATTCGGAGCTAGCGAGGGTGCAGCGTGAGATCACTGTCATCGAAAACAGAGCTCTCGCACAGTGGCGCGCACTAACTCCTCCTAAGCTGACGGGTCAACCGCCAACCCTTCAGGGCACGGGAATGAGGGCAAATCAACTGCTCGGCAAGCTGATGAATTTCGACTTGAATATGTCCCCACTTAGAGACGTAGCCTGTTCTTCCTGCCACATGCCCTACGCCGCCTTTGGCCCGCCAATCCCGTCGGTTAATCTCACGATGATCGCGTATCCCGGATCCTTTCACTACAGGGCCGGCAAGCGGAACCCGCAGAGATACACGTATGCGCCCTTTTTCCCTGTACTCAACTACAACCAGGTCGAAGGCCTTTTCTTTGGCGGAAACTTCTGGGATTCACGTGCGACCGGATATTTGCTGGGGAGTCCCGACGCCGAGCAGGCGCAGCATCCTCCCGTCGATACTCAGGAACATATGTTCCCTGATACTGCCTGCATTGCGTTCCGGCTTAAGTCCGCGGTGTACAGACCTCTCTTTGAGCTGGTGTGGGGTGCCGGCTCATTCGAGATTAGGTTCCCACCTGAAACAGAGAGGATCTGCGCAACGCCTGGAGGCGCTGCCATATTCGGCACGGACACGATGCCGATTAAGCTGAATCGGGAAGACCGCACCATAGCAAACAACGTTTTTGATCACTGGGGCAATTCCCTTGACCAATACGAAGCGTCACCGGATGTAAGTGCTTTCTCCTCGAAATTCGACGCCTTCCTGGAAGGTAGCTACACGTTGACTTCAGATGAGATGGCAGGTTTCAAGCTGTTCAATGGCAAAGGCAACTGCAATTCATGCCACGTCGACGGAAGAGGTACAACCTTGTTACCGACTCAGACCGACACCAGCAAGACTGCAGCCGTGGCGCCGAGGTTCACCTGCTTCGGCTCGGCCAATGAAGGGCTGCCTCTGAATCCGAGAAATGCTTTCTATTATCAGACTACGCCGGATTTCTTCGGTTTCACAGGGAATCCCTTCGGCTTCGGCTACAGAGATTTGGGAATGGGAACTTTCCTCAGAAGCGGTCCCGGGGCCGCGCCCAACCCGAACTCGGATTGGACACAATATGCACCCAAAGTTGACGGCCAGTTTCAGGTGTCTTCTGCGCGCAATGTGGCCATGACGCCGTCACAGTGTCCGACGACCGAGGCCGGCCTGACACCTTACTTCCAGAAGGAACTCTTTCACAATGGCTACATCAAGAGCCTGAAGCAACTCGTACATTTCTACAATACGCGTGACACAGCGTATGCATACCCCGTTACATCCGGACACTGCCCGCCAGGAA
>JAUZEU010000555.1 GCA_030838885.1 Bryobacterales bacterium
AAATTGCTCGCCGGCATCATGGGTCACAACCTCTGCCTGGATCTCTTTGGCCCGCCTTCCGACGATGAGGCGGCGGCTGGAGTCGTAGTCCATGGAGAAGCAGGGGTCGCGCACTACGAGTTTGAGCCATCGCGCCATGGCCTCATCAGCCGCTGCATGCTGCCCGCCGCGCGGATAGCGTTCGAACGAAGGATCACGCTCGACAGACGCCGCGCCCGCATCATCGAAACCGTGGAAAGCCTTTCGCCGCTGGATCGGCCAATCGCCTGGACACAGCACGTCACCCTGGGCCCGCCGTTCCTCGAATGGGGCGAAACGGAATTCCGCGCGTCCGCCACCTGGTCCACGGATATCGGCGAAGTAAATACCTTCGATTGGCCGGACTACCTGGGCCGCAATCTGGCACTGTATACAAGCGAGGAATCCTCAGCCGGTTACACGACCCATTTGATGGATCCGAAGCAGGAGCAGGCGTACTTCCTGGCGTGGTCCCCCAGCGCCAAAGTTGTCACCGGCTACGCATGGAAACGTGCCGACTTCCCCTGGCTCGGTATCTGGGAAGAAAACCATGTCCGCACCCACACGCCGTGGAACGGTCATACGCAGACCAGAGGCATGGAATTCGGCGTTTCGCCGTTTCCCGAACCACGCCGCCGCATGATCGAACGCGCCAGCCTGTTCGGCACGCCTGCCTATAAATGGTTGGGCGCCAAACGAAAGCTGACTGCCGAATACTATGCGGGCATCACCCCGGCCGATGCCATTCCGGACACCCTCACCGCTTTCGAAAATCTCCTCTAACCGTCTGATAAAATTCCCGCTTATGCAAGCAGACCGAAAACTTCGCATGGGCATGGTCGGCGGCGGCCAGGGCTCCTTTATCGGGGCCGTCCATCGCATCGCCGCCGCGTTTGACCAGCAGGTGGACCTTGTCGCGGGTGTCTTCTCCCGCGATGAAGCGAACTCCAGCGCAACTGCTGCCCGTCTGCATGTAGACCCCGCCCGCGCCTATAAGACTTATGAAGAAATGGCGAAGGCCGAAGCAGCCCTTCCCGCCGACCAGCGAATCGACTTCGTCAGCGTCGTGACGCCCAACAACGTCCACTTCGGCCCGTCGAAGACCTTCCTCGAAGCGGGTTTCCACGTCGTCTGTGACAAACCGCTTGCCCTTACACTGCAGGAAGCCGAAGAGTTGGTTGGCATCGTAGAGCGCTCGAAGCGTGTTTTCGCGCTGACGCACAACTACACCGGGTACCCCATGGTTCGGCATGCGCGGGAGATGTTCAGGTCCGGCCAGATGGGCACGGTTCGCAAAGTCTTGGTCGAATACCTGCAGGATTGGCTGATGGAGCCGAAGGAAAAGCTTGGGTCCAAGCAGGCAGGCTGGCGCACGAACCCCGCGGAATCCGGCATCGGCGGCGCGCTTGGCGACATCGGCACCCACGCTCTAAACCTGGTCGAGTACGTTACAGGCGATCCGCTCGCGGCAATCTGCGCCGATACCAGCATCTTCCTTCCGGACCGGAAACTCGATGAAGACGTGAACGCGCTCATGCGCTTTCAGGGCGGCGGCAAAGGCGTTCTCACCGTGAGCCAAATCGCCTGCGGCGAGGAGAATGGTCTTCGTCTCCGCGTCTATGGCTCCGAAGCAGCCATATCATGGGAGCAGGAACATCCGAATTACCTGCAGGTCTACCGGCACGGAAAACCGCGCGAAACCCTCTCCCGAGGCAATGCTAACTACCTCTCACCTGAGGCCACCCGTGTCACGCGCGTTCCCAGCGGGCATCCTGAAGGCTATCTTGAAGGCTTCGCGAACGTGTACATGGATGCCATTGATGCCATGCGCCGTTACATGGCGGGTAATCCAATGAGCCCTGCCGAGTATCGCTTCCCCACCGTATACGATGGTCTGCGCGGCATGCAGTTTATTTACAAAGCAGTGGAATCAGCCGAAAAAGGCGCAGTTTGGGTCCCCATGCCTCAGAAACGAGAGAACAATGTCACAAATTAAAGGTCCCGCCATTTTCCTCGCACAATTCATGGGGGATGAAGCGCCTTACAACACGC
Organism: Bryobacterales bacterium; assembly: GCA_030838885.1. Taxonomy (GTDB): domain Bacteria; phylum Acidobacteriota; class Terriglobia; order Bryobacterales; family Bryobacteraceae; genus BOG-234. Next base: position 2,071 of record JAUZEU010000555.1, read on the forward strand.
TCCCCAACATCACCGCTTGGGTGAAGAGCCTGGGCTACAAGGGCGTGCAGATTCCGTCCTGGGACAGCCGCGTCATCGACATCAAAAAGGCTGCCGAATCGAAGGCTTATTGCGACGATCTGAAAGGCCAGACGAACGGGCTCGTGATCACCGAACTGGCTTCGCATTTGCAGGGGCAGCTGATTGCAGTGCATCCGGCGTACGACGAGTTGTTCGACGGCTTCGCCGCGCCGGAAGTCCGCGGCAATCGCAAAGCGCGTACGGAGTGGGCCATCCAGCAGATGCGGTACGTCATCAAAGCGTCCGCGAACTTTGGCCTGACAGTTTCGCCGTCATTCACCGGCGCGCTGCTCTGGCCCTTCATGTATCCATGGCCGCAGCGCCCCGCAGGCATCGTGGAAGAGGGTTTCAAAGAGTTAGCGAAGCGCTGGATGCCCATCCTGAACTACGCGGACGAGAACAATGTGGACCTCGCCTACGAACTTCATCCCGGCGAAGATCTGCACGATGGAGCCACCTTCGAGCAGTTCCTCGAAGCCACCGGCAACCATCCCCGCGTGGCCATCAATTACGACCCCTCGCACTTCGTCCTGCAGTGCATGGACTATGTCGGCTTCATCGACATCTACGGCCCCCGCATCAAAGCCTTCCACGTGAAGGACGCGGAGTTCCGCCCGTCCGCTAAATCGGGCGTCTACGGTGGATATCAGGCCTGGAAAGAACGCCCGGGCCGCTTCCGTTCGTTAGGCGATGGCCAGGTCGATTTCAAACAGGTGTTCACCAGGATGACCGCTGTGGGCTACAGTTCCTGGGCGGTGCTCGAATGGGAATGCGTTTATAAAGACAGTGTCCAGGGCGCCAGGGAAGGCGCGCCATTCATTGCCAGTCATTTGATCGACGTGCCAACAAAAGCGTTCGACGACTTCGCCGGTGCAGGTTCCGACACCGAACGCAATCGGCGGGTGTTAGGTATCGCGTAGCCCGCCATTGTAAGTTGCGCGGAATCCGCCGACACGACAAATCCGATCCTTATTACTCAGGTATTCCGGTATGTGAAATTCAGATGTGTAATTTATTCCGCTGGAATTTCAAGCTACCTTGACCTCGTTGGCAGCCCGGAATAGGCTTCAAGCAGGGGTTTGAGGATCTTACTATGAGGATTGCTCTTGCCATAATTAATGTCAGAATTATCGCGATACTGTTCGCCCTGGGTTCGCTGCTCACCATTGGCGCACAGGTTTATAGCGGATCGATAACGGGTGTGGTTACGGATCCCTCCGGCGCTCCCGTACCGAATGCACAGGCGGTCCTTACGGACCAGGACAAGGGCTTCACCTTTAAGGCTACGTCTGACAACGATGGCCGCTACGTTCTCCGCAATCTCGCGCCGGGCCGGTACCGGCTTGCCGCAACCGCGCCCGGAATGCGTCCGTTCGAAACCACCGATATAGCCCTGAACGTGGGGCAGAACACCCAGCGGGACGTACACTTCGAGATTCAGGGTGCAGCGGAAACGGTCACCGTAGCGGGCGCTGCTCCTCTGCTTCAGACTCAGGATGCCTCCACCGGTCAGGTGATCAATCAAAAATTTATCAATGACCTGCCTCTGACCAGCCGTTCTGTCTTTAATCTGGCTGAGTTATCTCCCGGTGTCACGCAGGCTCCCGGCGGGTCCTTCGGGCTGAACGCGGGCGCAACCAACTTCATTTCCAATGGCGGGCGCAACTCTACGGCCGATATCGTGATGGATGGCGTCAGCCAGACCAACCAGGAAAATAACAGCGGAATTACGACCGCGCTTTACACTCCGCCTGTGGATGCTGTAGAGCAATTCAATGTTCAGCAAAATACATACAGCGCGGACATTGGTTTTGGCGGCAACACGGTGATTAATGTAGTCACCAAATCGGGATCGAATAACTTCCATGGCAGCCTGTATGAGTTCGTGCAGAATTCCGCTTTCAACGCGAATAACTGGTTCAATAATCAGAACGGCGCTAAGATCTCTCCCCGGAAGCAGAATCAATTCGGAGGCACGGCGGGTGGTCCCATCCGAAAGGATAAGACCTTCTTCTTCGTCGATTACCAGGGAACTATTTCGCGTAATACCGGGACAGCTCGTGCAGGCGTCCCAAGTCTGGCGGAACGGCAGGGCGACTTCGGCGAACTCTGCGGTCGTGCCGGGGGATCGTTCGACTCTACCGGCAGATGTTCAGCTGCCGCGGGCCAAATCTGGGATCCCATGACGGGCACATACAGCGGTAGCGCCGGCGGCGCGGTCAGAAGCGGATACATCCCGTTCAATAACCTGATCACTTACACGAGTCCGGGAAATCCTAACCTTGCGGGTACGCCCTACGTGCTTCCGATCCGGCCGGGCAACCTGATCGACCCGGTGGCGTTCAAGATGATGCAGTACTTCCCCTTGCCGAATGTCGCGGTCGGCTCTGCCGCTTACAATCCCCTGAACAACTGGATCGGGACAAATGGCAGCCGCAGCAGCGATCACCGGTTCGATATCAAAGTCGATCACCGCCTGAGTGACACGAGCTTGTTGAGCGGACGCTTTTCGCGATCGCTCAGCAACAGCGAGGGCGTGAACTGTTTCGGAAATGTAGCGGATCCCTGCACCCAGGGTCCGAACGACAGCCACTCCTATTCGGCGTCAATCAACTACAGCAGGACTTTTACACCGACTTTGGTTCTAAACGTAACCTACGGATACGCCCGCAGTTTCAGCTTTACCCACGGCATTGCGACCGACTTCCCGGATTTCAATCCGGTCACAGCCCTGGGCCTCCCTCAGTACATTTCGACCTCCGGCTTCGTGGCTACGCCGAACGTGACGTTTGGGAACGGGTATCAGGCCGTGAGCAGCCAGAATCTGGGCTCGCAGACCTTCTCCATCCTTCACTACCCGCTGGATACGCACGATTTGACCGTTAGCCTCAACAAAGTGAAGGGCCAGCACGAGCTGAAGGTCGGATGGGAAGGGCGCCTCCACATCATCAGCTTCCTTCAGGTGGGCTACCCGGCCGGGCAGTTCAGCTTTTCGCAAACGGGCACCTCGCAAACCCCCGCGAGCGGTACCGGCGGAGATCCGCTGGCCTCGCTGCTGATCGGCTTTCCGCAAGGAGGAAGTGGCTACGGCATTGACGTTGCGGTAACGACCAAAAACTTTGCCTACGCGTGGTATTTCCAGGACAACTGGCGGGTAACAGATCGCCTCACGCTCAACCTTGGAGTTCGTTACGAGTTAACGCTTCCCCGAACCGAGCGCTACAACCGGATGAGCTATGTGGATCCGAACGCCATTTCGCCCCTGCAGGTTCCCGGTCTGCCTCAGCTCATGGGTGGCCTGAGGTTCGTAAACAATGATCAGCGAAGTCCGTACGACACAAATGGGTGGAACTTCGGGCCCCGCATCGGAATTGCGTATCGGGCTCCGTTCAATACTGTGGTTCGCACCGGTTACGGAATCTTCTTCGAGCCAATCAAGGGAGCGGCGTCAGGCACGGGTGGCGGCGGTTTCACCGGGTTCAATTTCACTACGCCGCTCCTGACCACCAACCAGAACGACGGCGCGACTCCTTATGGGCGCCTTTCCAATCCTCTGCCCTCAGGACCGCAGCTTCCGCCAGGCAGTTCCCAGGGGCTGTTGACTGCGCTCGGACTGGGCGTAAGCGGACCCATCCGGACCTGGAACGCCAGTCCGTATATGCAGACATGGAACTTCGGTGTGCAGAAAGAACTGAAAGGCAACATACTCCTGGATGCCAACTACGTCGGCACGAGCGGAACGCACCTTTATTTCGGGGGCGCCGGCACGATCAATTATCTTGGTCCCTGGGTGGAGACCCTCAACTCATCCCAGATTACTCAGTTGAATTCGTTTGTTCCGAACCCTTTCTACGGGATCATCACAAACCCGGCCAGCAGCTTGTCGAACGCAACCGTGCAGCAGTACCAGTTACTAAGACCCTACCCGCAATTTACGGGGCTGAGTGGGAATGATCCACCCTGGGCAAAATCGATCTACCATGCCTTGCAGATTCGTGCCGAGAAACGCTTCTCGAACGGGTTGCAATTGCTCGCCACTTACGTCTTCTCAAAGTCGATAGACGACGCTTCAGTGTCTTGCGGCTGCACAACATGGCTCGGTGGTGCGACGAGTTTGCAGGATCCCAACCGGCGGTATTTGGAACGGTCTGTCTCGCAATACGACATACCGCAGGTATTCCAGTTTTCGTATGTGTATAACATACCCTTTGGCCGGGGAAAACACTGGGGAAAAACCATCCATCCTGTGATCGATGCGGTGCTGGGCGGTTGGCAGACAAACGGAATCTGGCGCTTCGATAATGGTATGCCGATTTCTCTTACCGTCAGCAACTCCCGCCCGCTGCCCACCTACGGCACGCAGCGTCCCAACCTGCTCAACACACTTACCCGCAATAACGGGGCAAACTGGCTCAACCAGTACTTCGCCAATCCGCAGGACGCAGTCACACCCGCTGCATTTACGGTGGGGAACGCTCCCCGCGAGATATCTACCGTGCGCGTACCTGGAACCGCCACCACCACTCTTTCCCTCTTCAAACAATTCCGCCTGGAGGCGATAT
>JAUZEU010000572.1 GCA_030838885.1 Bryobacterales bacterium
CCCTTCCGATTCCGCCTGCAAACCGACCATAAACCCCGACACATCCTGAACGTAAATGATGGGGACGCACTGGCGCTCGGCAAGTTCCATAAAGTAGGCGGCCTTTCTGGCGCTTTCGGTGTAGATAATGCCGCCGATCCGCGGCTTCAGGAAGCCGCGGCGATTCGCAATTATCGCAACGGGGTGCCCATTCAGGCGTGCGCTGGCACAGAGAAGTTCGGGCGCGAACTCAGCCTGGAATTCCGTGAAATCGCCCGAATCGAAAATCCGGTTGAGGATATCTTCCACACGGTACGGCAGGCGGTGGTCGGCGGGGAGGGTTGTATAAAGGCCCTCGGAGGAGGCGGCGGGCTCGGATCCATGACTCGCCGGAGGCGGTGCCGGCATCTGGCGAAAACGATCGCGGATCATCCGGATGCAATGCGGATCGTCTTTGGCGATGTAATGCGCGACGCCGCTGACCGCAGTATGCAGATGCGCGCCGCCCAGAGATTCCTGACCGATTGATTGGCCGGTGGCGCCTTTCACCAGATTGGGGCCGCCCAGGCCCATGAAACTGGTGCCCTCTACCATGATGATCACGTCGCTCAGCGCGGGAAGATAAGCGCCGCCGGCGATGCAGGGTCCCATGACCGCGGCAATCTGAGGGACGCGGAGTTTACGCCGCATCAAAGAGTTATAGAAGAAAATCCGGCCGGCTCCGTATTTCCCAGGAAAAATCCCGTCCTGATAAGGCAAATTGACACCGGCTGAATCGACCAGGTAGACGATCGGCACACGGTTCCGCATGGCGATCTCCTGCGCCCGAAGAATCTTATCGATCGTCTCGGGCCACCACGCGCCGGCTTTCACCGTCGCGTCGTTGGCGATTACAACTGCGGCGCGCCCTTCGATTTTGCCAATACCGGTGACCACACCGGCGCCAGGCGCCTGACCTTCGTATTTGTCGTACGCGATCAGAAGGCCGATTTCTACAAAACGAACTCCTGGGTCGAGCAGCGCATGAATCCGTTCGCGGGCAGTCAACTTTCCGGCGCGATGTTGTTTCTCAATGCGCTGAGCACCGCCACCCTGCCGGAGTTTATCTTCGAGTTGCCGGAGGGTGCCGACAAGGTGCCGCATGTGGACCAGACGGGCCTGATCTGCGAGATCTGCCATTCGACGATTAGTTTAGCGGCATTGCCTGTCTGACTGGAAATGGTGGATACCAGCCTTCGCCACCACCACATCGAAGCCAGAGTTTATCTGAAAATGCGAACCCATCTGTACGGGCAGATCAGCCCGATTTGCAGGCTGCGGAATAAACTGTCCAGTTTCAACAACTTATTGCACCTGAAAATCCGAACCCATTTTCCTTCCAAGCCGCGACCTGAACGAAGTATGTTTGGCGCGCCAAGTGCATTACTACGGGCGAGGTGGGAAAAAACATGAGGAACAAAGTACTTGCTCTGGCGCTGGTTGCAGGCGGCACGATCTTCGCTGCGGATTTCAATGTTGGGGTCAGAATCGGGCCTCCACCCCCGCCACGGGTTTACCGGGTTCAGCCACGCGCGCCTGGCCCTGGCTATGTTTGGGTGCAGGGTTATTGGTATCCGGCCGGAAACCGGTATCGGTGGCATGACGGTTATTGGACTCGTCCTCCCTATGAGGGCGCAAACTGGATAGGGCCGCGTTATGAACGTGGGGAGTTCTTTGAAGGACGTTGGGGCGGGCCACGGGGCGACCGGGAACATGATCATCATTGGGATCGCGACCGCCGGGAACGCGATTATCACGGACGCGATCGCGACGATCGCCGGTAGTTACTGACGAGAACGGCCGCATTTTCATTTTTTTTGAGAAATGCGGCCGTTCTGGTTTCGATCTATTCTTTAAAACGCAGTTCAAAGACGGTACATCCCGGCTCGGATTCCACTGCGACCGTGCCCCCCTGTTGCGCCATTAGCTGGCTTACAATTGACAGCCCAAGGCCTGTGCCGCGGCTTCCCTTTGTAGTGAAAAACGGTTCGAAGATCCGGGGCAGATCGGCCGGCGCGATACCCGGCCCCGAGTCCACGATCACGATCCTCGCCCTGAATATCCCGACGGCGACAACGCCCTTGTTCTGCATGGCCTGGCAGGCATTCAAAATTAAATTGAGCAGCACCCTCCGAAGTGCTACGGGGTCCGCATTGATCGCCGGGGCGCTGGCACAATCGTCCAGCCAAAGGTGCAGAGTCTTTGGAAGGCGCAGGCTTGCAGCCAATTCGCGCACCAAAGCTGCAGCATCCACAGTTCCCTGCTGCGCAGGGGCAGCCTGACCGCGCCAGTACGAAAGTAAGCTTGAGGTCAATACGCCACATCGGGCTGCTGCCGCGCGGGCGGCAGCGAGATCGCTCGGGGCCACGCTGCTCATGGACAGATGATTCAAAACCAGAGTCAGTTCGTTGTTGAGGTCATGCACAATCCCGGCTGCGGCCGATCCAGGCACTTCAATCCCTTTCGGAGTGCCGCCGTTGCTGTCTGACTGCCAGGCAAATTTCACGATTTCATCTCTCCTGGCACGATAGTAGACTCACTGAGTACGGCCAACTTCGCCTCCAAACTTGTAAATGATTGGATCTATGGGCAGAAAAATATTTTTAAGCCTGGTGACTCTGTTTTCGGTGACTCTTGTAGTGACCCTTTTCGCGGCTTCCACCACCCTCGACCAGCTCAAAACGATGATCGCGCGCTTTGCGCCAGTCGAATTGCGCGCCGATACCAGCCACCTCTCCTCAGGTGATCGGGCCGCCCTGCCAAAACTCATCGCAGCAGCGCGCGTCATCGACCAGATCTTCCTGGGTCAAAGGTGGAGCGGAAACGAAGGGCTGCGCATTCGTTTGAGCGCAGACCGCTCTCCGCTCGGCAAAGCCCGGCTCGATTACTTCTGGCTGAACAAAGGCCCCTGGTCGGAACTGGACGAGAATCGTGCGTTCCTGGAAGGTGTACCCGAAAAGAAACTTCCCGGCGGGGGATTTTACCCGGAAGGGATGACGAGAGAGGAGTTCAGCAACTGGGCGAAGACTCTGAACCCTGACGCGCGAAAACTGGCCGAGGGATTCTTCAGCGTGATTGTCCGGGACAAAGCGGGCTTTCGTGCAGTTCCCTACTCTGAGGCCTATAAAAGCGAACTGCAGAAGTGCGCGCAGTTATTACGCGAGGCGGCACACCTCACGGATAACGCAACCCTGAAGAAGTTCCTGGAAACCCGCGCGGCCGCCTTTGCTTCGAACGACTACTACGAAAGCGACCTGGCCTGGATGGACCTGGACTCGCCCATAGACGTTACGATCGGCCCTTACGAGACTTACAACGATGAGTTATTCGGCTACAAAGCGTCTTATGAAGCGTACGTAAGCATTCGCGACGATGCCGCCACTTCGAAGCTGAAGTTTTTCGGCGATCACATGCAGGAAGTGGAGAATAACCTGCCGATCGACCCGAAGTACCGCAATCCGAAAATCGGCGGGCTTTCGCCAATCCGCGTAGTGAATGAGGTGATTGCGGCCGGGGACGGCGATCACGGCGTCAAAACCGCGGCCTACAACCTTCCGAATGATGAACGGGTGGTGCATGAAAAAGGCAGCAAGCGAGTGATGCTGCGAAACGTGCAGGAAGCGAAGTTCGCGAGCACCCTGGTTCCGATCTCGAAGACGGTGCTGTCGCCGCAGGCGCAATCATCGCTGAATTTCGACTCTTTCTTTACGCACATTCTGGCACACGAAATGAGCCACGGAATCGGACCTCATCAGATCAACGTGAATGGCCGGGCAACCACACCGCGACAGGAGTTGAAAGACCTTTACAGCGCCATCGAAGAAGCCAAGGCGGATGTACTGGGCTTATACATGCTGCAGCATTTTTTTCAGCATGGCTATCTGAAGCCCGACGAGACCAGGCTGTACACCACGTTTCTCGCTTCTGCGTTCCGAACGCTTCGGTTCGGAACCAATGAAGCACACGGCAAGGGAATGGCCATGCAGTTTAACTATCTGACCGATAAAGGCGCTTTCGTGAAGCGGAATAATGCCTGGGACGTCAACCTCACGAAGGTACAGGGAGCCGTTCGCGATCTGGCGCACGATCTTCTGACAATTGAGGCCACGGGCGATTATGCGGGAGCAAAGAAGATGCTGGATACACTGGGCGTCATTCGGCCTGATACCGGGGCAACGCTGAAGAGCGTAAGCATCGTTCCGGTGGACATCCGGCCTGCGTTCGCAACCGCCAACGAATCCGAACGCCGGCAATGAAGCAATACGATTCCAGGCTATACCGCTTTCTGGTAGCAGTGGCTGCCGCCGCGTCCGCTCTCGTGATGTGTCTTGCGACTGAATCCTTTATGGGAGTGCAGGCAGAGTGGCTGTGGTTTGTTCTGGCAGTCGCTGTGAGCGCATGGTTCGGCGGACTGAAGCCCGGTCTGATCACGGCGTGCCCTCTGCTCGCTGCAGGTTACTATCTCGACAGCACGCGGGCGCAGGCCGGAGCCCTGCCTAACTCCGCCCTACACCCTTTTGGAGTGGTCTCGGCGCTTGCCCCTTCACCCGCGTTGGCCGCGCTTCTCTACCTGGTAACCGCGGTGGTGATCTGCGCGGCAATGCAGCAATTGCGCATGAAGCAGTTCGGGGCACAACAAACGGGGCACCGGTTGCACAATGTTCTGGAGAGCACCCCGGACGCCATTCTGTCGCTCGACAATGAATTCCGGTGCCTGTATGCCAACGTCCGGGCCGGGCTGATTGCTAAGAAACAGCCAGCACACCTATATGGCAAAAGTCTCCGCACCTTATTTCCCGAAACACCGAGTGTGATCATCTACAAGGAACTACATCGCGCGCTTCGGGAGCGCGCGCCTGTCCATTTTGAAGACAGACTCGAGCTCTCCAACACCTGGTTCGAATTTGACGCTTATCCCGCGGATGCAGGACTGAACCTGTTCGTTCGTGACATCTCGGCTAAGAAAGCCGCCGAAGTGGCCCGTTCGGCGGCAACTTCCGCCCTTGAAACCGAACATCTGCGACTGGAATCGGTGCTGCGGGAAATGCCGGTAGGCGTTCTCATTGTCTCCGCTGGCTTTCGGGTCGAACTCGCCAACCAGACCGCAGCGGATCTTTTCGGGCAGAGCTTCGATGTTGGCGACGATCTGAACTGCGGGAAGAAGGGACAGCTTCGAACGCTCTCCGGCGTTGTGATCGAGCCAGACGAGTGGCCCCTGAGCAGAACACTGACAACGGGCGAACGCGCCCTGAACGTCGAACTGGAGTATACGGATCCAGGGGGCACCACGGTGACACTGGTGGTGAATACAATCCCCATCACAGGGGCAAACGGCAAGTTGCGCGGCGCCATGGGCACTTACACCGATGTAACTTCCAATCGCCGAATGCAGAAAGCGCTGGGAGTTAGTGAAGCCCGGCTGAGGCGGCTGTTCGACAGCCCCATAATCGGCGTGATATCAGGGAACGAAGATTCGATCCTGGAAGCTAACGATGCCTTCCTGACCATGCTGGGCTACTCCCGCGAGGATCTCTCAGACGGCGGCCTCAAATGGGCCGAAATCACGCCCCAGGAGTTCTCAGAGCGGGATGCCAACGCGATCGTGCAACTCAATACATCGGGTTTTGCAGATCAATTTGAAAAAGAATACATCGCCAGAGATGGGCACCGCGTCCCGGTCCTGATCGGGTCGGCCGCCTACGATCCTGGCCACTGGGCGCCCTGGATAGACTGGGTACTGGATCGTTCCGAGCACAGAAAGCTGGAGAACCGGCTGCGCGAGTCCGCGAAACTGGAGAGCATCGGGCTGCTTGCGGGTGGCATCGCTCATGACTTCAATAACATTCTGACAAGTATCCTGGGCAACGCCTCGCTTGCCTTTGAAAAGCTGCAACCCACGCACCCCGCGCGAGGTTTGCTGGAGGATACTCTACGGGCCACCGAACGCGCCGCCGATCTGACGCGCCAACTTCTTGCGTATGCCGGCAAAGGCCATTTTATTGTGCGCGCTGTCGATCTTTCGGATCTGATCCTCGAAATCAGCCGGCTGCTTCGCACCTCAATCCCCCGCAACGTTGAGCTGGACCTCAGCCTTCCGAAGGACCTGCCGCCGCTGGAAGCCGACGCAACGCAACTGCAGCAACTGATCATGAATTTAGTAATTAATGGCGCAGAGGCCATTGGTGAGCGCGCCGGCACCGTACGTGTGACTGTGAAGGCTATACACGCCAGCGCGCAATGGCTGCAATCCGCCGGGCTCAACGCGGATCTGAAAGCAGGAGAGTACCTCTCTATGGAAGTGGAGGACGATGGCTGCGGGATGGACGCCGCCACGCTTCGGCTCATATTCGATCCGTTCTTCACGACTAAATTTACGGGACGGGGCCTTGGTCTGGCAGCTGCGACGGGAATTGTCCGCGCACACCGAGGTGGCATGCACGTAAGAAGCTCGTTGGGCAGCGGCAGTTTGTTCCACATTGTCTTGCCGGTTTCTTCAACCTATGCCGTCGCACCCCGCCAGGAGTACTCGCCGGACGCCATTCCGGGCAGCGGAACGATCCTGGTGGTGGACGATGAGGAAATGATTCGAACTGTAGCGAAAACATCGCTCGAACGATATGGATATACCGTCCTGCTCGCTTCCGATGGCAAGGAAGCACTGGATATCTATCGTGGTGTTTTCTACAGCATCTCGTTAGTTGTGCTCGATCTGACAATGCCCCGTATGAGTGGCGAGGAGACGCTGGGTAACCTGAGGGCAATCAACCCTGCGGCCAAAGTTCTGATGACCAGCGGCTTCGATGAGATGGAGACCGTCGGGCGGCTTACCGGCAAAGGCCTGGCCGGGTTCTTACAAAAGCCATTTACTGCGGCGGCGCTGGCTTCGAAGGTACGGGAGATCATTGACGTCCACAAGAGTGACCGAGTCGCAGAGTAAAACCCGGAGCGTGACGGTATTGGCATTCGTAAGCCTTTTGGTTGGCGTTTACTATCTTTAGGGCGCGGGTTTGCCTCGGGGCATTTGTAGCTTCCTGGGGAATCTTCACCGCAGTTCCTCGCGCAGCCTGATCCGTGGGACCAGAAAGTAGACAACGCGCTGAAGCTGTTCGATGCGGTGCTCTATAAGGGGCGCGTTATTACCTGTAACACGGTGCGGGGCCCGCCGTGATGCTGTTCACGCCGTTCAGGTTTTCACCCGACGCGACCTGCCGGAGAACTTTGCTTTGTGCCTGTTTTGCTTTGGGGCTTCCTGTTCTCAGGCGGCGCTCTGCTCGCACTTCTGCAGCGGGCGGGCACACGACCGGGAGTTCCCTTGCTTGCCGCAATGCTGCTGGCTCCGGGGGTATGTCAGTGCGTGCCGCTTGTACTTAGTCGCGTCCGGTGAAGCGCTGTAAAATAATCGCCGACGTGGCTTGCCCCAGTGTTTTTGTCAGCCGAGCATCTGGATCAGAGCCTGGATGTAGCCGAAGGCGAACGCAAAGGCCTGGGCCCCGCCCTTGTCGCCGGGAATTACGGGGACGTGATCCGGCATCAGCATGTAGGGGTAACCTACTTCCTGGTAAGTCCGGATCGCGTCGATCATGTTGACGCTGCCCACATCCGGGAATGTCTCCTGAAAGTCGCTGAACTTCCCGTGGATGTTGCGGAAGTGGACGTTGAAGATTTTCTTCCTGGAACCGAAGTAGCGGATCAGGTCGTGGATCTCTTTGTTCGGATCCTGCAGCATTTCGGACACAGTGCCCTGGCAGAAGTTGAGCCCGTGATACGGGTTCTCGTGCATGGCGATGAATTTCTTCAGGCCTGCCGGACTTCCTAAAACGGTGTGGACACCACGATAGCCTTCCGGTTCCGGCATGCCTGGATCGTGGGGGTGACAGGCCATCCGGACCTTTGCTTCAGCCGCCACCGGCGCGACGCGGCTCAGGTAGTAATCAATGCGCTCCCAGTAAGCGTCTGCACTCACGGCGCCCGCTTCGGTCAGCTTGTCTTTGTCCGGCGCTTCCTTGTAGTTCCAAGTGCTGTACGTGCTCTCCCCGCGGCCCCTGGTACGCTCCGGCAAACGCACTACTCCCAGGATGCTCATGTTGTACTTCACGGCGGGAATACCGGCTTTGGCGCAGTTCCGGATCATCTGCTGGATCTGCTCGATTTGCCGGTCGCGCTCCGGGCTTTGGCCCAGCATGACCGACGCCATGGGGGCTTTGCCGATAGTCGCCGAGGGCAGCGGCACAGGCACCATGTCGAGCGAGATGCCATGCTTCTCCACTCTCTCGCGAAGGCGCGAAAGTCCGTCGACAGACCACTTGTCGTCGAGTTGCGGAGAGATCTCTCCACTGCAGATGTGGTCAACGCCAAGCGAGGACATGACGGAAAGCACATCGTCCGCATGCGAGTGCTGCGTGCCGCAATGCATGGTGGCCTTGCGCTTCGGCCCCGTGGAGGCGGGCCTGGCGCTCTGTGCAACCGCCGCGTCGGCCATCGCGACTGCGCCGCCGGCCGTCTGAAAGAATTTACGTCGGTCCATGTTTATCTCGATCCTGTCGGTTATCGTATATCAGAGAAAGCGGCCGGGCGGAGGATCATGTTGCTGATGTTGGAAACAATTTCGGCATCAGAGAGGCCGGGAGTGGCGCGAAGCTTTGCCCATTCGGGATCGGAACCGAAGGCTTTCCATGCACGGTCGCGGTGGGCGAGGTCGTCGAAAGCCAGCATGTAAGTGAGATGCGGCAGTTTGCTGCCCACCAGGGCTTCGCCGAAGAACACAGGGTTCATTCCAAGCCGCTGGAAGATCTTCGCTTCGCCATTGTTGAACATCTCGATCTTCTTCCGCAGGGTGGCCGCGTTGTTCGACTCATAGGTCCGGAGTTCGAAGATGTGCCCTTCTTTCGAAGCCGGGGGAAGTTTCAGTTCCGGTGTGCCGGAAAAGGCCCGCAGAATGGTTCGTTCGTAGCGCCCATAACCGGTGGATGCCGGCAATTTGTCATCGATATGCTCGGCTTCGGCGAATGACGAGTAAGTGAGCAGCATCACCATGAAAGGGCTGTTCTCGGCGATGAAAGCATTGAATACCCCGAACGGTCCCGTCAGGCCCGTGGGCTTCGCAGATGGCATGGTGTTCCGGACGCCATTCCGCAGCTGGTAATAACGGAGTTCGTAGTATTGGGTTTTTGCGGGGTTGTCGGCTGCGAGCAGTGGAGTCGCAGCGAGTGAGGACAGGGCTTTACGGCGGTTCATGAGAGTCAAGAGACAGGGTATAACACCCTGTCTCCCGAGACTCAGAAGCTACTTGCCGGTTGCGGTAATTGTCAAATTGGCGAAGTTGCTTTTGAGCGCCGTTGGCGACGGGACTGCAGGCCCGAGCGGCGTGTCGGAAGGAATGACTACGTTCACCTGATAGAGGCCGGCCGCAGTGGGAGTAAGACCTGTGAACAGCGGCGGCCCGGGCTTCCATTGTTCGAAGCCTGGCCTTGCGCGGCGATCGGACTCGTCTCGCCGAAACCAATGCCGTAAGTGGTGATGGTGTCACCGGGTTTGCCAGGATGCGGCGCGAACACAGCGTCCGTCATGGTGCCGGAAGGTGAGGCTGCCGTCAGCAAGCGTGATGTTGACGATTTCGGTATCGGTAGGGACC
>JAUZEU010000619.1 GCA_030838885.1 Bryobacterales bacterium
TGCTCGTCCTGGGGAGTCAGCCCGATATTCTTCAGGGTGATCATCGGGGCGTAGACCACCTTCTCGGTGCGTTGCTTGTTGGCGCCGAAGATAATGTCCGACGTGATTTCCCACTTGCCACCGACCCGGCCATCGGGATCGAGTTCCTCCATCTTTACGGACTGGCGGTAGGTGTAGTTCTCGCGCGCCTTGCGGAACTCGGCTTCTTTAGCCGCGAACTTCTGAATGATCTCGGCGGGGTTCGGGTCGGCCGCAAACGCCGTCACAGCGCCGAACAGGGAAAGAAGCATCGCGAAACGCATAAGGATCTCCTCAGAAAGACGTTGTTGTCAGGCTAACAGTTTCTTCGCTATCGTCAACAACTGTATATTGCTGGTGCCCTCGTAAATGCGGCCGATTTTGGAATCTCGCCAGAGTTTTTCCGCCGGGCAATCCTTCGTAATTCCGACGCCGCCATGAATCTCAATGGCCTTTGAGGCGATCTTTTCGGCAGCTTCGGAGGCGAAATACTTAGCCATGGCGGCTTCTTTCAGGAACGGCAAACCTGCGTCTCGCAGCCGCGCCGCGTTGTACACGAGCAGCCGCGCAGCTTCCAGTTCTGTAGCCATCCTCGCTAAATCGAATTGTACGCCCTGAAACGAGGAGATGGGCTGACCGAACTGCTTACGCTGCTTCGAATACCGGATGGCGTGACCGAGCGCCCCCTGCGCCAACCCGACCAGTTGCGCTCCGATGCCGATGCGGCCTTCATTGAGCGTCTCGATGGCGACCTTGTAACCCTTGCCGACCTCTCCCAGGACGTTCTCCCTCGGGACTAGACAGTTGTCCAGAATCAGCTCACAGGTGGACGATGCCCGCAGGCCCAGCTTGTCTTCTTTGCGGCCCACCCGGAAACCGGGGAACCCGGGCTCCACCAGAAAGGCGGTGATCCCGCGATATCCGGCGGCCGGGTTGGCGTTGGCGAAAAGAACAAACAGACCCGCTTCGGCGGCGTTGCTGATCCAGAGCTTGCGGCCGTTGAGCGCAAAGTGGTCGTCTCTGTCGTCCGCAACCGTGGAAAGCGCGAACGCATCGGAACCGGAACCAGCCTCCGAAAGGGCGTAAGCTCCGACGATATCGGTTGAAAGCCTCGGCAAGTAGCGCGATTTCTGAGCCTCAGTCCCCCACCGGACAATGGCGTTATTTACGATGGTGTTCTGGACGTCCACCACGACGCCCACCGATGGATCTACCGCCGATATTTCCTCGATAGCCAGCACGCACTGGAAGAAATTGCCCCCCTGGCCGCCATACTCCACAGGAATCTCGATTCCCATCAGGCCGAGGTCGAAGAGTTGCTTCAGCAGACTTTTGTTGAGGGTCGCCGCTTCGTCCATCTCGCGAACAAACGGACCCATTTGCTCCTTCGCGAAGCGCCGAACCGTGTCGCGGAATAACCGCTCTTCGTCGTTTAGGTTTGTGAGAGGCACAAGCTGAGAGGCTTCCAGGGACGCTTCTGCGATTCGGCAACAGCGGCGTACGTCACTTCTCCGCGATACGTATTGACGCCCGCCGCCAGCCCGGGGTTAGCTGCGCACGCCTTCTCCAGACCCTTGTTGGCCAGTTCCTGCAGGTACGGGTAAGTTGCGTTCGTCAGCGCGAAGGTCGACGTATGCGGCACGGCAGCCGGCATGTTCGAGACGCAGTAGTGGAGAACGTTATCTACGAAGTAAATGGGGTCGGTGTGCGTGGTCGGCCTCGAAGTTTCAAAGCAACCACCCTGGTCTATCGCGACATCTACCACGACCGAACCGCGCTTCATCTGCGAAATCATCTCCCGCCGGACAAGCTTTGGCGCGGAGGCTCCGGGAATCAGGACGCCTCCGATAACAAGGTCCGCCAGCCGAAGGGTTTCGGCAATGGTGTAAGTGTTCGACGCCAGCGTCACCACGATGCCGTTGAAGATGTCGTCCAGCTCGCGCAGCCGGTTCAGGTTGCGATCGATGATGGTGACGTGCGCGCCCATGCCGTGGGCAACCTTCGCCGCATTGGTCCCCACCACACCGCCGCCCAGTATCGCAACGTTGGCCGGAGCGACGCCCGGAACACCACCCAGCAAAATGCCTCGTCCGCCCATGGGACGTTCCAGATACTGCGCTCCCACCTGCACGGACATGCGGCCGGCGACTTCGCTCATCGGCGTGAGCAGCGGAAGGGAGCCATCCCGCTCAACGATGGTTTCGTAAGCGATTCCAGTCACGCCGCTCTTTACCAGTTCATCGGTAAGCTCCGGCAGAGGCGCCAGGTGCAAATACGTGAAGAGGATCAGGCCGGGCCGGAAGTACTGATACTCGCTCCGCTGCGGCTCCTTCACTTTGACGACAAGCTCGGCGCCGTTCCAGACCTGGGCGGCGGTCTCCACCAGTTTCGCGCCCGCCCGGGCATACTCGTCGTCGTGAAGCGTACTGGCTTCTCCCGCCTGTTTTTCCACAAGAACGGTATGGCCTTGTTCAGAAAGGGCGGCCACGCTGCTCGGTACGAGCCCAACCCGCGTCTCGTGATCTTTGATTTCCCTGGGAACCCCGATAATCATGCTTCCTTCTAGGGTTGCCGTGTCGGCTCGGCCACGACGGGTCTGGGTGAAGCAGGGAGTGCGACCGGGTCGTTGTTGTTTTTGGGACCCAGCCCCAGACTGATCAGCGAGGCGGCGCTGAGCTTGCCGGTAGGCGACAGGTTGTTCTCGGTCTGAAACTGACGCAAAGCATCCGCAGACTCCGCAGTCCAAACTCCGGTGGGCTCGGACTTCAGATAGCCTTTGTTCACAAGTGCCTGCTGAATTTCCTTGTAGCGTTCGGGCGAGGGAGTCTGCTGCCGGCTACTCCGTACGGACGATACAACCGGGCGGGCGGCACTTTTAGACTTCCGGCTTCCGCTTTTGACTGCGGACTTCCTGGCGCTCGGTGGATTGGTTTTGGCCGGGGCCTTCTTCGCCGGCGTAACCGCAAAACAGGCTGAGGCAACTGCCAGCAAGAGGATCCAGTGAAATGGTCTCATGGTCAAAAAAAGAGGGGGGCAAAATCGCCCCCCTTGCTATTGTACGTGTTTCCCGAAGGGAAGTTACTGGTTGCCTTCCGGTACCCGGCCGGCAAGGAACACAGACTGCCAGTCTCCACCGCCACGAGGTCCGGCGGCCTGGCGCATCACGTGGAACGCCACCGAGTCACCCGCTTTGAGGGCACCCTGAAGCTTTTTGACATCTTCGGGGCTGTTCACTGCCTGGCGATTCATTTCGACGATGACGTCGCCCTTGACGAGTCCAATGTCTTCGGCAAACGAACTCGGCTCGATAGAGGCTACCATGACGCTGCCCTGACCTTTATAACCAAGGCGATCCCGATCTGCCGGACGCAGCGGCTGAATGGTCATACCGAACTTTACCTGCATGCCCTCAGCTCCGTTGTCCGTCTTTTCAACCGGGCTCTTGCCGCCATAGAGTGAGGCAAAAACCTTAGTCCTGTCACCGATCACCACATTCAGGGTCATCGGCTTCTTGTCGCGCATAATGCCGACCTTTACCGAATTACCTACCGGGGTGTCTGCTACGAGGTCGATCAGATCCTGCCCTTTCTTCATGGGCTTGCCGTTAATGTCGGTGATGACGTCCTGTGTCTTCATTCCGGCCTTTTCGGCGGGTCCGTCAGCTTCGATCCTGGTCACGAAAAGACCGTGATTCGTGCCGTAAACCTTGAGAAGATCCGGGTTGTCTGCCGCCTGGAACTGAATTCCAATGGAACCACGGGTGACGTGACCAGACTGAATAATGTCGTTGTACACCTTAACAGCGGTATTAATCGGCATAGCGAAACCGATACCCTGATAACCGCCGCTCCGGCTGGCGATCATGGTGTTGATTCCGACCACTTCGCCGTTAATGTTCAGCAGCGGACCGCCGCTGTTGCCGGGATTGATTGCGGCATCAGTCTGGATGAAATGCTGGAAGGTGGTTGCGCTTCCGTCGGGAATGTCGCGAGAAAGTGCGCTCACGATACCAGCGGTTACGGTTGCCTGGAAGCCGAATGGTGACCCAATCGCAACGGCCCAGTCGCCAACCTGCAATCCATCGGAATTGCCAATCTTCGCGTAGGCCAGATTTTTTTTGTCAATATGAATGACTGCGAGGTCGGTATCTTTATCGGTTCCGATCACCTGTGCAGGGTACTCGGTAGCGTCATTCATGAACTTGACTTTGATGCGCGTGGATTTTTCGACGACATGGTTATTCGTCAGAATGTAGCCGTTCGGATCGACGACGACGCCGGAACCGGTGGCTGCGCTGCGGCCTTCTTCCTGCGGGTCAGGGAACTGGAATCCACCGCCACCGCCCGGGCCTCCGAAGAAGCGCTGGAAGAACTGTTGCATTCCTCCGCCATCTTCGTCCTGTTGATCCTCATCCTGTGGTTGTTGTGGTTGTTGTGGTTGAAGTTGACGGCGACGGGGAAGTGACTTGTCGCGCGTGCCGGCGCTGGTTTTCGGGACGTACTCAGTGGAAATGTTCACCACTGTGGGTTCGAGCCGTTTGGCGATCTTCGTAAACTCGTTCTGCATCTGAACGGGACTGGGAATTGTGAGAGGTGTCGCGTCCGCGGCTACCGCCTGCCCTTTGGCCGCCTTTGCGCCGGTTTGCACGACGGTTCCGATAAGAACGCCAATGGCCAGCGTGAAAAGGATGAGCGAGAACGACAATATCTTCTGTGTTCGCACTTTATCGTAGAGACTCATGTTTTTAACTAACTCCTGTAATTGGCGCAGTTACCAAATTGTACATCGGGCGCGACTGCCCGCTATAGTGATGCCTGCGTACTGACGATCGTTTCATTTCTGCTAAAGCGTACTTCTACCAACAAGATGCCGGCGAGTATCAGGCCGGCTCCCGCCCTTGCCCGCATCGGCAGCGTTTCGCCGGTCAGGATCCAGGACGTGAACCAGGCAACTACCGGCTCGAGAGAAAAAATCAAAGCCGATCTCGTTGCCGTGGTGTACTTCTGAGCCCATGCCATGGTGGTGAACGCCAGCGCCGTCCCCAACAAGCCCGTGATGAGCACGGCGGCTACCACTCCCGTGGTGGGTTGAAACCGCAGCGTCTCCGAATGGAGCGGTCCGGCCAGAAAAACCGAACCCATTCCGAGAACCGCAGCGGCCACCACCTGTATGACGGCAACCGTCTGGAAACCCATAGCTTGTGAGTAATGACTGACGACCACAATGTGCAGAGCGAAAATCACCGCGCATAGAAAGCTGAGGAAATCGCCACGGCTGATACTTGATGAGAGTCCTGATGCTCCGGACGGCAAAGCCATTAAGGCCATACCGAACGAGGCAATCAGAATCCCGGCGATCTCAGAAAAGCGCGGTCTGATTCTATAGACGAGCGAACTCAGCAAAGGTACCATCGGGATCGAAAGTCCGGTCAGAAACGCGGACTTCGATGGCGTGGTGAGTTCCAAGCCGAGGGTCTGGCAAACGTAGGCGGCAAACAAGAGGCACCCGGCACCGATTCCCGGCCAGACCGCTTTTCGCTTTAGGACGCCCCTATATATAAAGTAAAGCGCGAGTGCTGCAAGTGTAAATCGCAGAGCCAAAAACAGATAAGTCGAGACGTCCGCCAACGCGGATTTCACCAGGACGAAAGTTGAACCCCAGATGATGGTGACGCCGGCGAGGGCAAGTTCAGCGCGGGAGCGGTCTTTCATTCAGGGCTTGATTTTTTAAACGTCGGCAACATCCGGGTCGGTGGCTGCGCTCTCGGTGAGCAGGAGCGCTGCGGTCAGCAGGATTCGTTTCAGTCCGAGATCGCGACCATCGGGCCGGTACCACTCGGCAGTCGTGTGGGCTCCTCCACCCTGTCCACCGGCTCCGATGGAAACTGCATGAACTCCCAGGGACAGCGGAATGTTGGCGTCGGTTGAGGCGCAATCCAGACGGGAACGGATGCCGAGATGGCCGTCGACGGCGCGGAGGAATCCGAGGACAGGGGCGTCGCTCTGGAGGCGGGCGGCGGGGCGACTGCCAATTTCTTTTACGCGGGCGGTCACCCGGCAGGAAACGGCGCGGCTGTTCTCGATTTCTTCGGCGCGGCTGACAGCTTCGTGGAGGGCGGTGACGAGATCTGCCATTTTGTCGTTGCTCTCAGACCGTATATCGACTTTGGCACGGGCGCTGGCGGGAATGGCGTTGACGCTGGAGCCGCCTTCGATGATGCCGACATTAACTGCTACTTTCGGGGTCGAGCGCGGGTCGACCGGGCGCTTATCAACAAACGAAGCCATCGCGCGGCTAAGGGTGTGGACGGGATTGCCGATTCCGAAGTCGCTCCAGCTGTGTCCGCCGGACCCGGCTACGGTGACTTCGAACCGACGGCTGCCGAGAGCCTGGCAGGTGATGTGATCGATTGCGGCACCGTCGAGGATGAGGAAGGTCTTAATTCTCTTCAGGAGGTCGGGCTGGCTACAAATGTGGCGCATGCCCCGCAAGTTGCCTTCTCCTTCTTCGCCTACGTTTGCAATCAGGAGGAGGCGCCTCCAGATGGGTGCGGGTTGCGGGATCGATTTGATAGCTTTTGCAAGAGCGAGCAGGGCGGCGAGACCCGCGCCGTTGTCAGAGACACCCGGGCCGCGAAAGTCGCCGTCGCGATCGATGGAGACATCCTCTTTATTCCGGGGCGCGAGGACGGTGTCGAGGTGGGCCGTGGTGGCAATCAGCGGACCCGTGGGATCG